>JANXQZ010000847.1 GCA_025353235.1 Bryobacterales bacterium | reverse complement strand
TGGGAGAATCCGAACGTTAAGTCGGGGCTGGAGAAGATCAATAAGGCGGATGTCGGGAAGCCGGAAGACGTCGCGGCGGCCATTGCGTATTTGGCGTCCGACGATGCCGCGTTCGTTCAGGGCGCCGCGCTGCGGGTGGATGGGGGCAGGCTAGACCAACTCTAATCAGGATATAGCTGAGAAATGTAAGGCGTGGTTTTAAAGCTTCTTGCCAGACCCCAAGGTCTCAGCCCGAGAATGAAGTTCCTTGCCATCCGGCAATTCTTTTCGGTCTGGGAAAAGCCACTTCGCGACAAGCACGAATAATCCAACGACGTTTACTGTTGTGGACGTAATAAACGCGATTAACACCGAATCCGAGAGTTGAAAAGCTCTGTACCTGAAGCCGGAGAGAATCACGCAAGCGACTACGCACGCTAGCCATGTCACGACAAGCCAAAATATGCGACCGGTATAGGACAGCCTCAGCCCATGGGTCTCCTTGAGCTCTTTGAGTTCTTGCTCAAGGCAGGCAAGCTGAAACTCCAGCTTATGCTCTTCAAGATCCAGGCTTAGGTCTGGAAGTGGCTGTTCGTCTGGCTGAGGCAGATCGCCTTCCGCCACGTCGCTGACAAGCTTTAATAAACCTTCTGGAGCAGATGGACTCACTTCCGAGCGGCTACCAGCTCAGTAAAATAAGCCTGGATCTCTTCCACTGGAATCACTCCGAATTTGGCGGTGGCCCAAGTCTTAGACCATGGCGTTCCCGGTCGATGGGTTAACTCCGAAAGCTGCGGTCCGGAATACTTGCGGTACGCTGTCCAGACTGCCTTGAGTATTGAGTATTCCCGGGATTCAAGATCCAGTTCATCGTCAGTGGGAATCAGGCTGGTAACCTCACCATTCCCATACTGTTGAAGAGCCTTATACAACTTGGGAACCACTGGACCAAATTGCCAAGCGTGCGTGTTGTTGTAGTACAGGGGTCGGCCCGCAAGGGCCAGACAATATCCCTGTCCCAAAAATACATGCTTCTGCAGTTGCATGTTGGTGATCGGCCTCGCCTCTTGCTGGGCTAAACGGATCACTGCGTTTGCAGCCGCTTGAACTGATGTGGCCACTAATCAGAGTAACACGTACTAATCGTCTCGTCGGTGATTGCGAGATTAGCTCGGCGCAAAGGCACGCTTGAGGTTCGCAAGCCGCACCGTCCTATACAATAAGAGCGTAACTCCCTACTCTCCCGGAGGATCATCGGCATTGAATCTTGCTACGCTCGCCCTGGAAGACGGCACGGTCTTCGAGGGCCAGAGCTTTGGTGCGCTCACAGACAAAGTCGGCGAAGTGGTATTCAATACCGCCATCACCGGCTATCAGGAAGTCTTTACCGATCCGTCGTATTCCGGTCAAATCGTCGTCCTCACCAATCCTCAAATTGGCAACTACGGCTCAAACGACTACGACCAGGAATCGGCGCACCCGTGCATCGAAGGGCTCATCGTGCGGGAGTTCTCACATATCGCCAGCAATTGGCGATCTCAGGATCAGGCCGAGCAGTTCTTGGCCAGGAGCGGGGTACCCATCGCCGCCGAGATCGATACTCGGGCCCTGGTGCGCCACCTTAGAACGCGCGGCGTCATGCGCGGAGTCCTAGCCACCGGCAAAGCGGATCATCTCAAACTCATTGATCGGGCGCGCCGTTCTCCGTCCATGACCGGTCTCGATCTAGCAACGCGGGTCAGCACCACCTCAACCTATGAGTGGGATCAGCCGGTCGTGCCCGTCTCCTCATCCGATCAAACCAAGCGCGCCGCCGAACCATGCTGCCACGTAGTCGCGTACGATTTCGGCATCAAACGCAATATCCTGCGCAGGCTCGTTCAGGTGGGAGCCCGCGTCACTGTTGTGCCCGCAGGAACCACGGCCGAAGACGTGCTCGCCCTTAAACCCGATGGCGTCTTTCTCTCCAACGGACCCGGCGACCCCGAACCATTGCAGACCCAAGCCGCCCAAGTCCGCAAGCTCATCGGCAAGCAGCCCATCTTTGGGATCTGTCTTGGCCATCAGATACTCGGGCTCGCATTAGGCGGCTCCACCTACAAACTCAAGTTCGGCCACCGCGGCGCGAATCATCCGGTTCTCAATCAGGTGACGAATAAGGTCGAGATCACTTCGCATAACCACGGATTCGCCGTGGACCCCGATTCGCTCAACCTCAATGAGCTCGAGGTGACACACGTCAACCTAAACGATCAAACGCTGGAGGGCTTTCGGCACCGCAGCGAGCCTGTGTTTTGCGTCCAGTATCACCCCGAAGCTGCTCCCGGCCCGCATGACTCGCACTACCTTTTCGACGATTTCATGAAACTTATCGCTGATGCCAAGAAGAAATGATCTCCAGCGCATCCTGATCGTCGGCTCCGGTCCAATTGTGATCGGCCAAGCCTGCGAATTCGATTACTCGGGAGCGCAGGCCTGCAAGGCGCTCCGCTCGGATGGCTTCGAAGTGATCCTAATCAACTCGAATCCGGCCACAATCATGACGGATCCGAACCTCGCGGACAAGACGTACATCGAGCCTCTCACCGTCGCCTTCGCCGAGGAAGTGATTCGCCGCGAGCGCCCGGATGCGCTGCTTTCGACCGTTGGCGGACAGACCGGTCTCAACCTCTCGATCGATCTAGCGGAGGCGGGCGTTCTCGAAAAGTACGGCGTCGAGCTGATCGGCGCGAAGATCGAATCGATCAAGAAGGCCGAAGATCGCCTTCTGTTCAAAGATGCGATGCGCAAGATTGGGCTCGACATGCCCCAATCGCAACTGGTGAACAACATCGACGACGGAGTTGCGTTCGCCAACCGGATCGGCTATCCGGTAATCTTGCGAGCGAGTTTCACTCTGGGCGGTACAGGCGGGGGCATCGCGTACAACCGCGAGGAGCTCCAGGAAATTCTCGAGCGCGGCATCGATCTCTCGCCGGTTCACGAAGTCCTCATCGAAGAAAGCGTGCTCGGCTGGAAAGAGTACGAACTGGAAGTAATGCGCGACCAGGCCGACAACGCCATCATCGTCTGCTCCATTGAAAATTTCGATCCCATGGGCGTGCATACCGGCGATTCGATCACGGTTGCGCCAGCCCAGACGCTCACCGATCGCGAGTATCAGATGATGCGCGATGCGGCGCTCGCTTGCCTCCGTGAGATCGGCGTGGACACCGGCGGATCGAATGTACAGTTCGCGATCAATCCGGCTGACGGCCGCATGATCGTGATCGAGATGAATCCGCGCGTCTCCCGCAGTTCGGCGCTGGCCTCGAAAGCGACTGGATTCCCCATCGCCAAAATCGCCGCGAAGCTGGCGGTAGGCTATCGCTTGGATGAGCTCCGGAACGACATTACCAAGGTGACGCCTGCTTGCTTTGAGCCAACCCTCGATTATGTCGTGGTCAAAATTCCCCGCTGGCAGTTCGAGAAATTCCCCGGTGCGGAGCCAGTGCTCGGGACGCAGATGAAGTCGGTGGGCGAGGTGATGTCCATCGGCCGCACGTTCAAACAGGCGCTCGCCAAAGGCATTCGGAGCCTGGAGACAGGCAAGCCTGCAACCGCCGAGACCTTTGACCCCCACC
>JANXQZ010000814.1 GCA_025353235.1 Bryobacterales bacterium | reverse complement strand
AGATTTTCCTCCGCCGGCCTTCGAATTTCAGCACGTTGACAAACACTCCTAGCAAGACATGCACAATATAATAAAGTGATTTTACAGGCGTAATCGAACTTCGTCCAGCCTGCCGGGGCCGCATCTTGCAGGCAATTTCCTTAAATCGAAAGCGCTTGCGCTGAAGCACTACCAGCGTCTCTATCTCAGGATATTCCAGCGGAAAGCTCTTAGTGAATACTTCCAGCGCCTGACGGTTTACTCCCACGAACCCGGACGTGGGGTCGAAGACGGGCTTGCCTAATATCGGCCGCAGGATCATGCGGAAGACGTGGATTCCCAACCCACGCAAGAGGCTGGTTTGCTTCTGAGAAAAGCGCGAGCCGATCACCATTTGGCATCCCGAGGTGCGGAGTTCGGCAAGGATGCGGGGGATATCCGCAGGATCGTGCTGGCCGTCGCCATCCACCCGAATCACGTATTGATAGCCTAGCTCGAAGGCCAGCTTGTAGCCCGCTTGGACGCAACCGCCCAGACCTAAGTGGCACGGTAGCGGCAGCACTTGCGCACCTGCATTGCGCGCCAAATCCTTCGTGGCATCCACCGAGCAATCGTCAATTACCAGAACCGGCTGTTCCGGGTACAGAGCGCGTATCTCATTTACCACGCCGGCGATCGCGCCTTGCTCGTTGTAGGCCGGGATCACGATCAGAAAATCGTCGGTATCGCGGGCTCTCGTCACAAGCTCGCCACCTCTCGGGGAGTGATTGAGTACCGCCGCAGCAATCGCCCGAACTGCCGCGCGGTGAGCCTGCGTTTTATTCCTTGGCGCTGTTTCCAGAGGCACGGCAGATTCCGCAGCAGGTCCACATGTGCGCGCAGGGCGAGCAGGGGAAGATGAATTCCGCTGTTGCCTGCGCGGCCATATTGGGCGGCAATTCCTTTCCCCTGTGTCGCCAGTAATGCGTGCCAAAAGTAGCGCGCGCAGGTTTGAAACGGAACGGCGAGCAGGGCTTTGCTGGGAAAATTCTTGGCGGCCAGGAAAAGACGGTTGCGTTCCACGTAATATGCCTTTAATGCTGAAGCCCGCCCTGCGGAGTGCGAGTAGCGGTGCTCCACCACAGCCTCTGGAACATACATGCATTCCCATCCCGCCCAACGCCCGCGCAAACCCAGGTCGGTATCTTCGCAATAGAGAAAGAAGCTCTCGTCAAAGAGGCCGATTTCATTCAGCATGTCGCGGCGGTAGAGGGCCGCCGAGCCGCTAGGGAGCAGCACTTCTTGAACACGGGGGAATGCCGACGGCGGCTGCCGATGACCTCGCTGTTTACTGCTGCCGTCGGCGCAGATGAGCATGCCTGCCGAATCGAGCAGGTCCTCTCCCGCCAAGCGTACTTGCGACGCGCACATGCCAATTTCATAACGCTTTTCAATCTCGGCGAGCAGCGATTCGAGCCAGCGCGGATGCGCAACAGCATCGTCGTTGAGCGTTGCTACAAAAGGAGAGTCCGATGCGCGGAACCCTTGATTGATGGCAGCCCCGAACCCTAGATTACTCAGGTTGTGAATGACTTTTGATGCGGCATTGAGCGGGACTAAATGCTTCCCGCTATTGTCAACCACCACCACTTCGAAATCGCGGATCGATTGGGTCTCAAGCGACCGTAGGCACTCCGAGAGGGCCGCATCCGCCGAGAGTGTGGGGATCACAACAGTGGCTCGACAATTGGGCAACTCCGATTTTACCTGTTCGGGTCACTCCGTTTTGCAAAACGAACCCAAATCGGCTTTCCGATCTTGGGCTATTCAGTCGGTGGCTTGGCCGCAACGAGACCCGACAGTAATTGGGCAGCCTTCTGGTCGGTTGCCGCTTCGAACAGCGCGTCCCAGGCGGTGTGGAGGAGGTCAAGATCATTCACGGAGTTGAGCGCCTCGGGAATTTCGATCAATGGAAACCGCCTAGCCATCAGATGGCGGATCGTATTTCGCGCCTCTGTGAGCCGACC
>JANXQZ010000106.1 GCA_025353235.1 Bryobacterales bacterium | reverse complement strand
GCAAACGGTTCATCGCCTTTTGCAGGTTATCTGCCGGAATCGGATTGCGAATGGAAAACGCAGCGACCTGTGCGAGCGCATGCACTCCAGCGTCCGTCCGACCGGAGCCGGCGACGTGCACATGCTCCCCTTCGATTGCTGAGACGATATTTTCGAGCACGCCTTGGATCGTGATCAGACCCGCCTGGACCTGCCATCCGTGAAAATCAGTTCCATCGTAGGCCAGTTCGATGCGGATGCGGCGCGGGCTCGCCAATGTCACTTCACTGGCCGAGATCCCGGCTTGACCACGGGGTCGCCGGCTTGGCACAGAGGGCAGTGGTCGGGATCGTACGTTTGCACCTGCAACGTTTTCAAGGCAATTCGCGGAACCCCGACGTCTGCCGCTCCGCCGCTGCGGTCGATAATCGACCCGGCTCCGACCACCCGAGCACCGGCCTCCTCGAGAAGCTTTACCACCTCTCGAGTGCTGCCCCCGGTTGTGATGACGTCTTCCACCACGACTGCGTTTTCTCCGGGTTCGACTGAGAAGCCGCGCCGCAGGACCATGGCCCCGGATGCATCCCGCTCGGTAAAGATAAAGCGCGCATGCATGGCTCGCGCAACTTCGTGTCCGATGATCAGGCCACCCATGGCTGGGGCCACCACAACGGGCGCACGGGGAAGCTCGGCGGCCATTTTTTGTCCGAAAAACTCAGCGTGCTCGGGATGTTGCAGCACCAGGGCGCACTGGAGGTACTCGGGGCTGTGCAGTCCGCTCGTAAGCCGAAAGTGGCCGCGCAGGTATGCGCCAGTTTCATGAAAAGCGCTCAAGATAGGGTCGTCTGAATGGGCCACAAGCGCTCAGGATAACAAAAGGGCCGCCTGCTGTTAGAATCTTCAGCGATGGCTGAACAAACTAACAAGGTCCGATGGGGCGTACTGGGCGTGGCGGGAATCGCCATTAAAAAAGTAATCCCGGCGATGCAGAACGGCAAATTTTCCGAAATCGCGGCAATCGCGTCTCGAGATCTGGGTAAGGCACAAGAAGCGGCTCTGGCTCTTGGGATCGCAAAGGCGTATGGATCTTATGAGGAACTGCTCGCGGACCCCGAGATCGACGCGATCTACAATCCCTTGCCGAATCACATGCACGTGGAATGGTCCATTCGTGCGGCTGAGGCGCACAAGCATGTTCTGTGCGAAAAGCCGATCGGATTGACCGTCGGCGAGGCTCGCCAGCTCCTGGCCGCCCAAACGAGCACGGGCGTGACCATAGGAGAGGCTTTCATGGTGCGCACGCATCCGCAGTGGCTGCGCACGCGCGAGATCGTGCAGTCGGGAGAAATCGGCCAGCTGCGGGCGGCCTGCGGCTTCTTCAGTTATTTCAACGTGAATCCGGCGAATATCCGCAACATCCCGGAATATGGAGGCGGAGCTATGATGGACATCGGCTGCTATCCGATCTTCACCTCGCGCTTCATCTTCGGCGAAGAGCCTTTGCGCGTGATGGGGCTGATCGAACGCGATCCAGCTATGAAAATCGACCGGCTAGCATCCGCCATCCTCGAATTGCCGCGCGGCCAAGCCACGTTCACTTGCAGCACTCAGCTGGTCCCATACCAGCGCATGCAGTTTTTCGGCGATAAGGGCCGCATTGAAGTCGAGATTCCCTTCAACGCGCCTCCCGATGGGCCTTGCCGAATTTCGATTGACAGCGGCGTCGATCTCTTCGGAGGCGGAATTCGGAGCGAAGAGTTCCCCATATGCGACCAATACACCATCCAGGGCGATGTGTTCTCGAAGGCCATTCGGGGCCTCTCGCCGGTGCCGGTTACCATTGAAGACTCGATTAAGAACATGGCCGTCATCGAAGCGGTCTTTCGCTCGGCGGAGTCGGGGCAGTGGGAAGTGCCATAGAAGCCTTCGTGTAGTCTGTTAACTATGCGCAGCGCCGTCAATGAGATCCTCATGGTGTGGGAGTACTGGAACGGCACCGGTTGGGTAC
>JANXQZ010000785.1 GCA_025353235.1 Bryobacterales bacterium | reverse complement strand
CTGAATTATTGAAAGCGGATCAGCGCGAACTTGACAGTTAACGAGCAGCCCGGGGGCATATAGGGCACCGACACTTGCGAATACAGAGAGATCGCGGCGTAGGAAGCAGAGCCGAAATTCGTGCTGGAGACTGCCAGGATCTGACCTAACGTTACGCCTCCTGCGGCATCGGCCAGTTTCTGAGCTTGCGTCCGCGCATCGGCGAGAATATCGGAGACTTTGCAGCTCTGGGCTTGCTGCAACTGAGGAGAGACCTGTGTCCCTTGCACTCGGAACGACAATGCCAGCCCGCTGTTATTTTGGCCGATACTCTTCTGCAGATTGGTCAGGGTCGCGAGCGTGTCCTTGAGCTGAGAAAGAGGCACGCCTAGCGAGAAAGTCCATTGGGCTGACGGCTGAAAAAGGGGCGGAATAGCTGGAGTTGGAATTGGAGGCGGAGCCAGTTGGAAAGATTGCGGTATGCTGACTCCGGTTAGATTAGCCGCCGTTACGCCGATCCCTTGCAAGGGTGCGAGGATATCAGAAAGACTCACGCCCAAACCCGAATCGACGGTGATGTACAACGCGATCTGGTCAGGCTGCAGGGTAATGCTGCGCGAAGCCGTTACGGTCACGCTGTTCGAGTCCAGCTGAGCGAGAGCGAGCGAGGCGCACGCAAACAAAAGAAGGAGGGGTCGCACGTTCTATAGTATAGTCACTTTCGCGAACAGACCTCGTCGTAGTACTGCTCATATTTTGGAATGAGCAGACGTGTTGAGAAGCGCTCGACGGCAGTGGCTCGCGCGGCGGCGGCCATATTCCTGTACAGCGACTCGTTCGTGAGCAGTTCCACCACTCGCGCCGCCTGTGCTTGCGTATCGCCTACGTTCTCCACAAATCCATCCACTCCATGCGTGATCAGTTCCGAAACGCCGCCTACGCGCGTGGCTACCGGGGGCAGACCGCACGCCATCCCTTCGAGCGCCGCCAGCCCAAACGATTCCATCTCGCTCGGCAGCAGCAGGACATGATTCAGCGGGAGCAGGCGCTCCACATGATCCTGCTTACCCGCGAAAATAATGTGGTGCTCCAGTCCAAGTTCGCGCGCCAAACGCTCAGCAGGCCCGCGCTCCGGACCGTCTCCAATCATGTGGAGCGTCGCTGGGACCGTCCGCCGCACTTCCGCCAGTATGCGAATGCAATCGAGCACGCGCTTCACGGGACGAAAGTTCGAGATGTGAACCAGCCTCCAACCGTCTTCGGTCCGCAGCGCCGGCTTATAGAGATCGGCGTTGACGAAATTGTGGATCACCCGAATCTCGTTCTTGACTCCGAACACGTTGATCGTCTGCTGACGCAAGTCTTCGCTGATGCTGGTGATCCCGTCCGACTGTTCGATAGAAAATTTGGTGATCGGAAAATAGGAGCGGTCCAGACCCACTAGGGTAATGTCGGTCCCATGCAGAGTCGTGATGAAGGGCAGCTTGATGCGCGACTGGGTCATCTGTTTCGCCAGTAGGGCGGAGATCGAGTGCGGAATCGCGTAATGGACATGCAACAGATCGAGGTTGTAGTCCTCCGCGACCTCAGCCATGCGCGAAGCAAGGGCGAGGCAGTACGGCGGGTATTGAAACAGCGGGTAGTTGGCCAGCAGCGGAAGCATCATCTCCTCGGAGACCGGCACGCCCTCCTCCGTGGCCATG
>JANXQZ010000733.1 GCA_025353235.1 Bryobacterales bacterium | reverse complement strand
CGGGGCTGCCGACTGCAACGATTCAAAGGTAAGCGGGCTTGCGGTGGACCTTCCCGCCAGCATTCCAGAAGTAACAGGCATCGGCGGAACCGAATTTTCCGAGGGAAACGGGCAATACTGGGCGCCCGCAAACACGAACAGCGTTTCGGCTCTGTCATACATACCCGAGAAGGTTTGGAATGACAGCATCTTAGACGGCCTGCCTGCGGCGAGCGGAGGGGGGCCCAGCGTGCTATTTCCAAAACCAGCCTGGCAGACCGGACCTGGCGTGCCTGATGACAATGCTCGGCATGTGCCCGATGTTTCGCTGGCGGCCTCCGCCGACCATGACGGCTATCTCGTTTACACGGGAGGAAAGGTGCAGGTGTTTGGGGGGACCTCGGTCCCCGCTCCCAGCTTCGCCGGCTTGGCGGCGCTGCTCAACCACTATCTGGTCGCGAACGGCAAGCAGTCGATCGCCGGCTTAGGAAACATCAATCCGACGCTGTATGCGCTGGCTCAAAGCGTGCCGTCGGCTTTTCACGACATTACATCCGGCGATAACTCGGTCAGCGTGCACTGCGCTCGCGGAACTGGCAACTGCTCTACCGGGCCGGTCGGCTTCAGCGCCGGAATCGGATACGACCAAGCTACGGGCCTTGGATCGGTGGATGCATTTCGATTAGCGTCCGCCTGGAGCAGTGCGCCTGTGACCGCGCCCCCGCCCAGCACTGCGCTCAGCTTTGTCAGCAACTCAACCACGGCCAAGAGCACTGACGTGATCCTCCTGATCGCCACCGTAACGGACTCGAATGGGAACACGCCGTCTGGAACCGTGGTGTTCTCGGCGGGCGCGGTACTAGGATCGGCGGCGCTCATTGGATCCGGGGGGAAGGCCACCGCGACCTTGGAAGTCTCCGGCGCACAAGTAGCTCAGACTTCGGGAGCCGTCACCGCCACTTACACCGGCTTCGGTTCGCCTTTGGGAACGTCCGTATCCATCGCGATCAGCATTCAGCAGTCATCGGCGCTGGGCGGTACCCCCGCAATCACATCCTTGGCCAACGCGGCCTCGTTTACTCAGGCCTTCGCTCCGGGAGCTTTGCTTTCGGTATTTGGATCGTCGCTTGCGCCTGTTGTGCATAGCGCGGGGTCGATTCCCTTGCCGGTGGCCATGGGCGGCGTATCCGCTACCATCGACGGCGTGCCAGCTCCGCTGAGTTATGTCTCTCCCACCCAGATCAATCTTCAGATTCCGTATGAGATCGCGGCGAAAGCAGCGGCTGTTTTGAGGATCGATAACAATGGACAGATCGCCTCGCGGACGCTGGCCATCGCGGCCACGGGGCCGGGCATCTTTACGGGTCAAAATTCGGTTGTGGTTCCGAATGGGACTGCGGGGCGCGGACAAGTAATCTCGTTGTATGTCACGGGCGGCGGTGCGCTCGGGCCGCAGCTTGCCACCGGAACGACGCCTGCGGCGGGCACGCCTATTGGCAATCTTCCAGGTCCGACGCAAGCGGCTTCGGTTGCGATTGGCGGCGTTGCGGCGCCGATTCAATTTATCGGGAACTCGCCGGGGTTGGTGGGCGTGCTACAAATCAATTTGCAGGTGCCCACACAAGGGGTGGTTGGGATGCAATCGGTAGTGGTGACGATTGGCGGAGTGGCGAGCGCGCCAGCCCGTTTGAGCGTTAACTAAAATCATTTCGATTTTCGTCTATCATCAATATTCCCGCCCAACGGGAGCCGTTCGATGCGAACATTAGAATCTAACGCGCTGTTGCTGATCATCGGCGTTTCCCTGCAAGGTCAAGCTCTGCGCCAACAAGCCGACCGATTCGGCATTCTCGTTGGCGGCGCAGTGAATCCGGATAAGTTCAGCGAAGCCCCTTACGCAGCCGCATTCGCGCGCGAGCTGAACATGCTGGAACCCGAGAATGTCATGAAATTCGGCCTCATCCATCCGGCTGCGGGGCGTTACGATTTCACGGCTGGCGACCGAATCGTGGACTTCGCCCAAAAGAATGGCATGAAGGTCCGCGGACACACGTTGGTTTGGCACAGCCAAGTCCCGTCTTGGGTGACCAACGGAAATCTCAGCAGCGACCAGCTCTCAGCCATTCTTCACGACCACATCTCTACGGTAGTGAAGCATTACGCGGGACAAGTTTTCGCCTGGGACGTGGTAAACGAAGCGTTCAGCGATAGCCCGCCTGCGTTGCGCTCCACCATCTGGTTCGACACGCCTGGCATCGGGTTGAAAGGACCAGGCACGCAATACATCGAGCAGGCTTTCCGGTGGGCCCGCGAAGCAGACTCCTCCGCCCTGTTCTTCTACAACGACTACGGTGCCGAGGTGGTGAACGCCAAATCCAATGCGATCTACGCCATGGCCAAAGACTTCAAAGCTCGCGCCGTACCCTTGGATGGAATCGGCCTCCAAATGCATCTGAGCCTGAACGCGAACCTTGCTCGACTCGGTGAGAACATCCAGCGCTTCACCGCGCTTGGCCTGCAGGTCCACATCACTGAAATGGACGTGGCGGTTCCGGTGAATCCAGATGGCACTCCAGTAGATCCCGCCGCCCTGCAGAAGCAGGCACAGATTTACCACGATGTGGCAGCCGCGTGCCTCCAGTACAAGGGGTGTAGCGCGATTCAAACGTGGGGCCTCACCGATAAGTACAGTTGGATCCCTGGTTTCTCGCAAGGCAAGAACGGCCTGGCACTCCCGCTGGACGAGAATTACCAGCCCAAGCCAGCGTACGATGGGCTGGTTCGTGCTTTCGAGAGTGCCCCATTGCCGATACAGCCCCTGACGGGTTCATTCGAGGTGGTCTCGGCGACCTTGGGGACTACATTGCTCGCGCCGGATTCGCTGGCTTCGGTATTCGGGGAAGGGCTGGCCGATAGCACCGAAACAGGAGGCGTCAGCCTGCAGGTGACCGACAGCAGCGGAGTCGCGCGAGTCGCTTCTCTGTTGTATGTTTCGCCTCGCCAGATCAATTTCCTGATTCCAGCGGATACACAGCCGGGACTCGCCACCTTCACGCTCTCGGGTGCGTCCGCGCTGTCTGGCACGGGATCGATCCAGACCGTGGCTCCGAGCCTCTTCGCCGCGAATGCGAATGGTCTGGGCGTAGCGGCAGGCACGGCGGTTCGCGTTGCCCTGCCCACTATGATCCAGTCTCCTGTCGCGGTGTTCCAATGTGGCAGCGCACCCGGAAGTTGCGCCGCAGTGCCGATCGACCTTGGCCTGGATGCGCCCGTGTACCTGACTCTATTTGGCACCGGGATTCGAGGCAGGTCCACTCTCGACGCTGTGCATGCATCCATAGGCGGCAAGCCGGTGCCGGTGCTCTTCGCGGGAGCCCAGCCGCAATTTGCCGGGTTGGATCAGGTCAACGTTGTTATTCCTCTGGAGCTTCGAGGCAGCGGCAACGTGGATATTCAACTTGAGCTGGATGGCCGGGTGTCGAATACTGTGCAAATCGCCGTGCAATGAGTCAGGCTCGACGATGGCCGAAGGGGTGACATTTGTCATTCAGCACCCACACAAAATGAGCGGCCACTTGACACGGCCATCCAGTTGAGCAAGAATCAGCTAGTTTTGCTTTCGCTACGAGATTGAGAGTCCGAGGGGTCCATGAAGACTGTTCTTAAATTTACTCCGCTGCTTTGCACGTTGATTCTGGCCGCTGGCGTGCTATTCGCCCAAGCGCCAACCGGCACCATCACCGGCACTATTACCGACGAGTCAGGTGCCGTCATCCAAAACGCTCCAGTAACTATCTCTGAAAAACAGACCGGTCTTCTCCGCAATATCGTGAGCGGCTCCGATGGCGGCTTTACGGCTGCCGGTCTCAGCGCAGGTGTTTACGAGGTCCGAAGCACAGTGGCGGGATTCCGCACCATCGTGCGCGAGGCCACCGTTGAAGTCGGATCTGCCACCACCGTGGATTTGCACCTCCAAGTGGGCCAGAGCAAGGACATCGTGACGGTGGAAGCAGCCACGGCGCAGATCGAATATCAGCGCAATACCGTCGAAGGTGTGATCACGCGCCAGAAAATCCAGGAGCTGCCGCTGAACGGACGAAGCTTTTTAAACTTGGCGTTTCTGGAGCCGGGGGTGACGGTGAGTCCCGGGACAACTTCGCAGTACAACTCTCTGTTTTCCGTTTCCGTGCTTGGCGGCGACTCGAATAAGACCAACATCACAGTGGATGGCGGGAACATTCGCAACGCCATTGAAGGCAACACCGCGATGAACTTCTCGCAGGAGGTGGTGCAGGAGTTCCAGCTCTCGTCCGTGAACTTCGATCTCTCCACGGGCATTACCAGCGTGGGTTCCATTAACGTGGTCACACGAAGCGGCAGCAACGACTTTCATGGCAGCGCCTATTTCTTCTTCCGGGACCACAACATGTCTGCCTACCCCGCATTGGCGCGCAACGCTCTGACGCCCGACCCCTTCTTCGCGCGGCGCAATCCCGGCTTTTGGATTGGCGGACCCATCAAAAAGGACAAGCTCTTCTTCTTCTTCAATTACGAAAATATCAATCAGACCCAGGTGGTCACGTTTCAGCCAAATCTGCCCTCGGCGGCTGGCTTGGCTGGCAATTTCGGAAGCCCGTACAAAGGCAAGACTCTCAGCGCGAAGTTCGATTACGCTTTGAGCCAGAATCACCATCTCATCGCCCGTTACTCGCACGATGGCAACCTCGGGGTCGGTCCCAACGGCGGCGCTCAGTTGCCCTCTCACTGGTTGAGAAATACCAACTGGAGCGATCAGAGCCTGCTCGGCGTAACCAGCACGCTGCGCCCCAATCTCGTTAATGATTTTCGTTTCAGCTATCAGTACTGGCAGAATCGCAATCTTTTCCCGACGGCATCCGACTGTCCGGCCTGTGTGGGTCTAGGGTTTCCAGAAGTCAGCGTCAACGGCACTAACGTGACCATTGGCAACACGTCGAATGCGACGCAAGGCCGCGATCTGCGCCGCTACAACTTTACCGACGGCCTGAACTGGCAGAAAGGTCCGCACTCGCTGCGCTTCGGATTTGAAGTCGATCATGCCCCTGGCACTGGTTTCTGGGGCTACTGCGATCCCGCCTGCACCGCGGTTGCCTCCCCCGAAACAGTGCGCAGCAACGTGCCCCCGGCCGTGATAGCCGCGTATTTCCCCACTCTCCCGACACAGGTGCTCACCAACGCCGATTTCCTAAACCTGCCGTTCCTGGGCGCGGTGATCGGGGTCGGCGACCCAAGCCAGCCTCCTCCGTACAATGTGGCCAAAGCCAAGGTCAACAACCGCTACCGGATTTATTCCCAGGACTCCTGGAAAATTCGCCCTCGCTTAACCTTGAATTACGGGCTCGCCTGGGAATTTGAAAGCACGCTGGTAAATG
>JANXQZ010000674.1 GCA_025353235.1 Bryobacterales bacterium | reverse complement strand
GCACCCGTCGTAAATCCGCTCTTAATCTCGATGATCTGCTTGTAAATTTCGCGCGCCAGTTGTTGTTCAGAAGCGGGCGGCATCGTCGCGGCATGCAGACTCGCAACCAATAATAAGATCCAGACATTTCGCATCACATTTACTCCGGAACTTCGATCCCAAGCACATCCGGGGCGCACTAATCGTTAGCCGTAAGGACCAACAATCACCTCTCGATCTGGCTGGGTGTTCACGCTCTTTAGATCAATATTGAAGCTCGCACCATTGTACGCACGTTGCGCTGGAGCAAAGAGTCCTATTCCCGAATTGTTTTTGGGATATTCTTTAAGAACCTACCGCCGTTCCATCCACTTCATACCGGCCCACCACATACGGCCCGAAGCGAATCGACACCCGTTCGTCCAACTGCCCATGGATCGTTACCGTGCTCTGGGCCAGCGTATTCTTGAACGCCGTCTTGCCGATCTGCCACACTGATCCCGATGGTCACGGCGTTATCCTTCGCTACCACCCGCTCGTTCCGAATCGAGAAGATCCAGTCCAGATCCCTTCGCGAATCTTGCTGAAGGTCGTCCCTTTTCCTTTGCCTCCGCCGTGAACTTCCCGTTGAATTCCGCCACGTATCGCGTATTGAGGAACTCGTTCGCGTTGATTGCCGAGCCACTGGTGTTTGCTTACATCGATATGCAGAATCTTCCCCGTCATCGGCTGCCGCTCCCTTCTCCGCCGGTGCTTGCCACGCCTCCGCTGCTTGGCCATCAAGCCCTTCCCCCGCAACGCTTGCTACACCTAGGTGTAGCTCAAGCGGATTCCATGCTCTGAATTCAACTTACCCGCTCCATTCCGCAGCCGAGGTAGTGCTGTGGGCTTTCCACCTCGCCAGCGTCCGCCGCTCTCTTCAAAGCGGACACATCACTTGTTAATTAGGGCAATAACTGACTTGGCAAATCGCGTGGACGTGGTAAAACAAATGTTCCTTAGCTGGAAGCTGCTCTTCGCTCGATGCCCGCATCGGCTGTCTTTGGTTCGCCTTGGTTTTGTTGCTTGCTTTAGTCAGAAGGTGGACTTTTTTAAGACGGGAGATTGATATGACTGACTATTTAGGAGTTTTTGTTTGCGGTTTGGAAACACTCTGGGCAGTCGGAACAGGCATCGCAGCGAGCTTAGCCGCCAAGCGCTTCGCGCGCGTTCGCTTGCGCTCTTGTATGTCCTCAAGCACCGCTGATCGCGGCACCTTGAGCACGGCCCGAAACAGCTTGTCCATGCGTTCCGCCGCATCGGGGCGCTCGCACCGCGCCGCAAGCTCTGGTGAAATTGAAATTGTTTTAGGTTGTGACTTCATAAACGCTCATTTCCAGTATTGATGTCTTCGGACGAATGCGACTTTTCTAGTCCTAGTGTAGTTTGAACGGCTGGAGGATTTGGCAAATCCGAAAGCTGAATCACCTCCATTCCGCAATCATTTCCGTGCTTCACAATATGAGGGTCATCAGAGTAGATACATCGGGCACCATTGGATTTCGCTATCGCAACAATTTGCCGGTCAAACTTTACCTTTTGCCAGTCTGCTTCTGGCAAGCTTCCCCTCTTTTCTCCTCGCGCACGAATCTCAAGTTCAATATCAGCTAGCTCAACCGCCGCCTTGTCATCGAATGGCTCGATCCGAAAGATAGACATGTCGCGGATCTTTGCAAGATAGAAAGGGCCGTCATTGCCAGCTAAAACTAGAAATTCGGAGAAGGCCGGAGCTGGTATTATGATCCTCTCATCTTGTTTCTTTAGAACCTATCCAATAAGATTCTGACGTTTTCCGGCAGGAAAACGAAGTTATTAACTGAGGCGGAGGGCAAGCTGCGGGATGATGACAAGCTCCCGGAGTTTGAGAGCGGTGGTGACGACTTTTTTGCCGAAGGATGTCACGTAGTACTTGTAGGTGTGTCCGACCTTCTTGATAACTGCCTCATTGGCATAGTTTGCGGGGAATAGGCGTCAATCTTAAGGCGATACTCGCGCTTCTCAGCCATGTGATACAGTCCTAGCTGAAAGCTCGTGAAATGGGATGTAAATACCATTCAAGCCAAAGCCTAAAAGCCGAGCCAAATGTACAGACCGCTGGCATGCGGTCCTCTTCTTTTGGATACATCAGGTAGACAATACTGCACCCTTTCGGACACCTAGTTTTTGCCGTTTGTGTTTTATTATTCCTCGGGTCATGAGATCCCCTCCTGTTTGCCCGTCAGTCGATCCCACGTCAGCCGCTTGCCAACGATCTGCCTGACGGCAAGGTCGAACCTGCCAGCATCGTCTAAATCCCTGCGATTGTTGTACCGGAAGCTCTGTTCGTCCAGGTAACGGAACAAGTGGTAGGGTTCCACGCTGATGTACGTACCGTTCAAGCCGCGCTTCAATAAACTCCAGTAGTTCTCAGCACCGTTGGTATGCACGCGTCCATTAACGTACTCAACCGCTTGCGCGATGAATGGAGCAGATTTCCGCCGAATCGCATTGAGCCTGCAAGGCGCGGAAGAGGGGTCCCACATGGGGTCGCCCGACTTCCGTGTTGGGGACAGGATATTTGCCACACTAGCGTCCCAAGACGAGGGCTATGGCAACCTGATGCTGACGCCGGAACAGCAGGCCGTGTTCGTTGAGGAACAGCCAGAAGTTTTCGTGCCCATTTCAGGCGGATGGGGAAGGATGGGATCCACCCATATTCGGCTAGCAGCGGCAAACGAGGATGTCTTAGCAGGTGCGCTGCGCACGGCGTGGAAGCTACGAATAGAGAAAAATGCCCAGACGGCCGCGAAGAAGGGAATCAGGGCAGTACGGGGCGGAGTAGCAAGGAAGAAAACAAAAATCGATCACATGGAATAGCCCCGAGTCGGCTTTCTCGCCCTTAGCTATGGGATTAGCGGATTTAGCAGCTCGCTGAAATCGCCGTTGCGATATCGTAACAAATTGATTAAAACGGCAAGGAGCCGCGCCGTTGGCGATTTGCAGGACTTCTTGTACAGGCAGTCAATGCGGCCCGAATCGGTCTGTACGGAACGGCGGACCTCGACGGTGATCTGGTCCGGGATCGCCCCGACGGTCAGTTCGCAGCTACCACGGTGGCTCTTGGTACGCTCGCGCCGGTGCTGTCGCGAAGGTAGCCCGATATCTTACCTGCATCGAACCGGGCTGAAGCAAGTCCGCCCAATCCGATAAGCAACAGCACATGGCAAAGAATTCTGTTCATAGCTTTGCGACTTGTTCCGTGTATTTTGGCTGATTGACATGTATCCGAGTGATTAAGGAGTCGGACCATCGCTTTGCGGCTAAAATAT
>JANXQZ010000632.1 GCA_025353235.1 Bryobacterales bacterium | reverse complement strand
GTGATCATGCCCTTGTCTCCAATGAAAAGACTGCCATTGCTGCCAGAAGATGCAAGACGATTTACATTGGCATCCAGCCGCGCATTTGCATCCGTAGGCGTCGGCTGATCCTGCCGAGGTGCGGGGGGAGCCGGAGGCTCGTCAGTGAAATACGACTGAGCAAATACGCCGCCGATGGTTTGCGTGTCGCGCTGTTCACCCTGCCGTGGAGCTTGCCCCGCCGGACGCCGCCTGGGAAGATCGCCGAGAATCTCGCCCGCTGGAACGCCCGCGATTTCAGGCTGCTCCTTCATCCCGTCGTACCAGAAAATCTTCACGGGAGGCATGGCTCCGCGCGCCGGAAAATCGAACCGGATTACGGACTTCGAAGGGTAGTAGTAGCTGCTCTTGCCTTCCTGCCGGATGCACTCGACACTGGTCGGAGCGCCGAGCCGCAAGGCCATATTGGGAGCGCCTAAAATATGGCACGCCATGTCGCCCAGCGCACCGCAGCCAAAATCGTAAAAGCCGCGCCAATTAAAGGGAGCATACTTATCGCTGTAAGGCCTGGAGTTCGCGATGCCCAGCCAGAGATTCCAATCGAAAGTATCGGGAACGGGAGACTCGGGCGGAAGGTCCGGTAGACCTTGGGGCCAGATCGGACGATTCGTCCAGGCATGAACTTCCGAGACGTTTCCGATTTCGCCAGCCCAAATCATTTCCGCGCACTGCCGGGTACCTTCGTTCGAGTAGCCCTGATTGCCCATTTGCGTGGCGACCTTATACTTCGCGGCGGCTTCGGACAACTGCCGACACTCCCAAATGGTATGGGCCAGCGGTTTCTGAACGAACACGTGCTTGCCGCGCTCCATGGCCCACATAGCGGCCGTGGCATGCATGAAGTCGGGAATAGCCACAATCACGGCGTCGATGTTGTTGCTCTCTTTATCGAGCATGACGCGGAAATCGCGATAGCGTGTTGCTTTGTCAAACGTCTTGTAGATGTTCTCGCCGCGCTTGTCATCTACGTCGCACACGGCGACTATGTTTTCAGTTTGCGCGCAGCCTCGAATGTCGCTCGCTGCCTTGCCCCCCGCTCCAATAGAAGCGATGTTGAGCTTCTCATTTGGCGACTTGTAGCCGAGCGCCTTCAGCGAAGGCTTGCCGGCGAAACCCACAGCTGGAACGGCGCCAGCCAGCATGCTGCCGAAAAAGAAATACCGTCTGGAAACTCCGTCGCTCATAAAAGGCCTCCTTGCCACACGAGTCAGACTCATTATATATTCTTGGATCCTAGCCCCGGGGGGCGTAGTAACCCTTGCGAGCGCGCACCAGAAGATCCTTGCGGTTCTTGACTTTGATGTCCACCAAATGATACAGCCCGTCGGTCTTTAAGGGCTCGGGCCGGTACAGAATGCTGTACTGGTGGCGCAGCTCATTGGCGATGTTTTCGAACGATTGGTCCAGATCGGTGGCCTTGAACGGGAAGAACGCCAAGCCTCCGGTCTCTCCGGCAAGATACCTCATGATTTTGTCGCCATCGGTGGGAATGCGGCTGATATTCGTGGAGATGGTGTAAATAACCACGTCAGCCTTCTGGGCCATTTCCAGCGCCTGCTCGCGCGTGTAGCGGCTCTGGTTGTCGTCGCCGTCGCTCAAAATCA
>JANXQZ010000606.1 GCA_025353235.1 Bryobacterales bacterium | reverse complement strand
GCACACCGGGCAATCCAGCGGATGGTTGGTGAGCAGGAATTCGAGAGTGCCCTTGCGAGCCTCTCTTACCAGTGGAGAATCCGTGTAAACTACTTGGCCCTCCGCCACGGGAACAGTGCAGCCCACCTGCAGCTTGGGTGTCTTTTCGATCTCGACCAAACACATCCGGCAGGCCGCTTGAAGCGTAAGCCCGTCGTAATAACAGAAGGCCGGAATTTCGATGCCGGCCTGTTTCGCCGCGTTGATAATTAGCGTTCCTGCCGGTGCGGAAATCGCTCTGCCGTCGATTGTCAGATTTACTAAATCAGCCATTTTATGGTTTACGCCATCGCGAACTTGCCAGCGTGCTCGTAAGGGCACGGCTTTCCATCGAGATGAGCCTCGAACTCATCCCGGAACTTTTCTACTATTGAAATCGTTGGCATGGCGGCCGCATCGCCGAGCGCGCAGAAGGTGCGCCCCAGCATGTTTTGGGAGAGCTCGCCGATCAGGGGAATGTCGCTTTTCAACCCGCCGCCATCATGGAAGCGCTGCAACAGTTTGCGAAGCCACGTTGTGCCCTCGCGGCACGGAATGCACCATCCGCAACTTTCGTGAGCGTAAAAGCGCATGATTCTAAGCGCGAATTTCACCATGCAGGTGTCCTCGTCCAGCACCACCATTCCACCCGACCCCAGCATGCTCTTGGCCTTGGCGAGAGTGTCGTAATCCATCGCGATATCGCACTCGTCAGCCTTCAAAAGCGGACAGGACGAGCCGCCAGGGACCACTGCCTTCAGCTTCTTGCCGCCCCGCATGCCGCCTCCGAATTCATCGATGCACTTCAGCATGTTGTAGCCGAGCGGGATCTCGTAGACCCCAGGCTTGTTGACATGGCCTGACAGGCATAGCAGCCGCGTGCCGCCGTTTTTGGGCGTGCCAAGCGCTGCAAATGCTGCGCCGCCGTCGCGGATAATCGGGGGCACCGCGCAAAACGTCTCGACATTGTTCAGTAGCGTAGGGCTCTGCCATGCGCCCGAAACCGCCGGAAAAGGCGGCTTTAACCGCGGAATACCGCGCTTGCCTTCAATGGAATCGAGCAGCGCCGTCTCTTCCCCGCACTCATAAGCGCCTGCGCCCGAGTGCGTGTAAATATCGAAATCGAATCCAGTGCCTTGGATGTTCTTGCCTAGGTAGCCGCGCGCATATGCTTCCGCGATCGCCCGATCCATGCAGTCGATCTGGTAGCGGTACTCGCCGCGAATGTAAATGTAACCCTTGTGAGAGTCCACCGCGAAGGCCCCGATCAGCATGCCTTCGATTAGCGAGTGGGGATCGTTCTCCATTAGAAGCCGATCCTTGCAAGTGCCCGGCTCGCTCTCGTCGGCGTTCACGATGATGTACTTCGGTTTGGGCGAAGTGCGCGGCACGAAGCTCCATTTCATGCCGGTGGGAAAGCCAGCGCCCCCGCGTCCGCGAAGAGCCGAGGCTTTCACCTCGTCGATGATCTGTGTCGGCGTCATCTTGGAAGCTTTCAGGAAGGCTTGGTAGCCATCGTTTGCAAGATACGTATCAATCGCCGCCGAATTCGCGAGGCCGAATCGCTTAGTGAGAATCTTGGTTTCGAGTGGATTTGGTTCGTTATAAATCATCAGGTGGCTAGTTTGCCTTCCGAAGTTCAGTGAGCAGCCGATCGAACTTCTCCGGCGTCACGTTGTGGTGAAAATCGTAGTTGACCTGCACGGCGGGTGCCCATGAGCAAGCGCCCATGCACTCAACTTCCTCCAGCGAAAAAATCCCATCCGCCGTTACTTCCTTATTCCCGATCCCAAGCTTTTCTTTAGCCTGCTCGTAAAGATCTTCAGCACCCAAAATTAGGCAGCTAATATTGGTACAAACCTGTACGTGGAACTTGCCCATCGGACGGGTATGCAGCATCGAATAATATCCGACCACCTCATCCACCTGCAGCGGCGTCACCTTGCAACGCTTGGCAACTTCCTCAACCAGTTCCCGAGATATATGACCCACTTCATCCTGCGCAAAGATCAGCATCGGAACTACCGCAGAGCGAGTCCGCCCTGCCGGATAGCACTCCAGCATCTTTGAAAACTTAACTTCCAACTCCGGCGAAAAAGTCATCAGCGATCCACGTCTCCCAATACGAAGTCCATGCTGCCCAAGGCGGCGATGGAATCGGCCAGCAGCCTACCTTCCAGCAGCGTACCGAGCGATTGCAGATTGCCGAAGCTGGGAGTGCGCATGAACACGCGATACGGGCGCGTGGTTCCGTTGCTGACGATGTAGTAAGCGATCTCTCCGCGCGGCGACTCCACTGCTTGAAACGCCTCGCCTGCAGGCACCCGGAAGCCCTCCGTCACAATCTTGAAGTGGTAAATCAACGCTTCCATTTGCGTCTTCATCTTCTCGCGTTCTGGTAGCACGATCTTCGGCGCGTCGGCTTGCCAGGGGCCTTCCGGCATGCCTTCCAGCGCCTGTTTGATGATGCGGGTACTTTGGCGCATTTCATCCAAGCGGACCCGATACCTCGAGTACACGTCGTTGTCGGTGTAAACCGGGACGTCGAAATCGAATTTTTCGTAGCTCGAATAGGGCTCCGTCTTGCGCACATCCAGCTTCAAGCCAGCACCCCGCAGCATCGGCCCGGTCACGCCCAAATCCAGCATGTCCTCCAGCGAAATAAAGCCTACGCCCTTGGTCCGGTTGAGCCAAATAGGATTATTCTCGAGCAGCTCGTCGTACTCGTCCACCTTGCTCGGGAACTGTTTGAGAAACTTGCCCACGGCTTCCCGCCAACCCCGCGGCGGCTCCAGCGCGACTCCGCCGATGCGGATGTAACTGGTCATCATGCGCTGCCCGGAGAACATCTCCAAGATCCTCAAAATGTCTTCGCGCTCGCGGAAACAATAAAAGAAAACACTCATCGCGCCGATGTCGATCGCGTGCGTGCCCAGCCAAACCAGGTGGCTATTCAGTCGCGACAACTCGCACATCATCACGCGCAGCCACTGAGCCTTTGAGGGAATTTCGATGTCGCCAATCAGCTTTTCGACGGTCAGCGCGTAAACCAGATTGTTGGCCAGGTTCGAAAGGTAATCGACGCGGTCGGTAAGCGTCACTACTTGCTGCCAAGTCTTGACCTCGCACTCCTTCTCGATCCCCGTATGCAGATATCCGATGTCGGGCCGCGCGCTAACGATGTTTTCGCCATCGAGTTCCAGGACCACGCGCAACACCCCATGCGTCGACGGATGCTGCGGACCCATGTTCAGGGTCATTTGACGCGGGCGCGAAGGCCGCGGAGCCGGCTCCGGATTCAGCGAATCCATCTGCGGTTCAAGTTCGGGCGTCAGCAAGCTGGTGGTGTCGCGGTCGCTCACGGTTTTCCTTTTCTCAAACTCGGTTGCCCGTTACGGGATAATCTTTGCGCAAGGGATGGCCTTCCCATCCTTCAGGCATCATGATCCGCGTAAGATCGGGGTGGTGGCGAAACTGAATGCCGAAGAGATCGAACACCTCGCGCTCAAACCAGTTGGCCGAACGCCACACTCCGGTTACCGAATCGATAGCCGCATTCTGCCCCGATACGCGGCACTTCAGCCGCAGCCGCTCGTTGCGCGCCAGAGAATGCAGATGGTACACCACCACGAAGCGCGGCTCAGCGGGATAGTAATCCAGCGCCGTCACATCGCTGCAGCGAATAAATTTCTCTTCCGTCTTCAGGCGCATGCAGACGGGAACGATTTTAGCTGCATCGATCTCAAGCGTCAGCTCGCCGCGATCGAATTTGCCGCCCGCAATCGCATCGGCATCAAACGACGCGAGGGCCTGCGCTACCGGGTATTGCTGAAGTATTTCGGGAAGCATGGCGCGTTACCGTTTCATCGTTGCAAGAACTTCTTCCGGATGGTGACCCCGCATCTCGACACGGCCCGCCGGGAACCGCCGCGCGGAAGGATCGTTATGCGACCAATCCAGAACCCCCTTTTTCCAGATGTAGAAAAAGCCCGCCACGACTAAAAGAATAAACGTGAACATTTCAAAGAACCCGAACATCTTGAGTTCCTTGTACACCACGGCCCACGGATAAAGAAAAATGGCTTCGATATCGAA
>JANXQZ010000605.1 GCA_025353235.1 Bryobacterales bacterium | reverse complement strand
GGAACGGCCCGGATGAGCGCCGACCCGAAAGAGGGCGTGTTGAATTCATTCTGTCAAACTCACGATATTCCGAATCTGTACGTGTTCGGGGGAAATGCATTCCCCTCCACAGGCGACAAGCATCCGACTCTGACCATGATGGCGCTAAGCGCGCGCGGTTGCGATCACTTGCTCGAGCAAGCCAAGGGAAAGAAAGTCTAACGTATGGATCCACTGCTGAGCTGGCGCGATGAGTTCCCGATTCTCGACAAAACCGTATACATGATCAGCCACTCGCTGGGTGCGATGCCTCGTCGAACGAAGGACCGCCTGAACGAGTATGCCGACATCTGGTCCACGCGCGGCATCCGAGCTTGGGAAGAGGGCTGGTGGGAAATGCCGATCACGGTGGGCAATCTGGTGGGACGGATTATCGGCGCTGGTCCGGGTGAAGTCACCATGCATCCGAACGTGTCTATCTGCCAGGCAATCATCAGCTCTTGCTTCGACTGGCGGGGCAAGCGGCACAAAATCGTCAGCGAAGGGTTGAACTTTCCCTCCAACCTTTATATCGATTACGGGCTGGAAGAGATGGGGGCTCGCGTGGTCACGGTGGCTTCCGAGGACGGGATCACGATTCCGCTCGACAAACTCCTGGCCGCCATTGATGATGAGACCCTGCTGGTTTCAGTCTCGCATGTCATCTTCAAGAGCAGCTTCATTCAGGACCTGAAGGCGATCACGGAGCGGGCTCATCAAAAAGGCGCGATGGTGGTGGCCGATCTCTATCAATCGGCCGGAACGGTTCCGGTGGACGTGCGCGAGCTGGGCGTCGACTTTGCCACTGGCGGATCCGTGAAGTGGTTATGCGGCGGGCCGGGTGCGGGCTATTTGTATGTTCGGCGCGACCTGTGGCCAACATTAAAACCCAAGATGACTGGGTGGATGGCTCATAGTCGCCCGTTTGCCTTCGAACCAGGGCCAATCGCGTACACCGACGACGCTTTTCGGTTTCTCAACGGCACGCCCAATGTGCCCGGCATGTACGCTGCCATGTCGGGGTACGAGATCGTAAACGAAGTTGGATTGCCAGCGATTCGCGCGAAGTCTGTCCGGCAAACTGAAAAGCTGATCGAGCTGGCCGACGAAGCCGGAATCCCGGTTAAGTGCCCGCGCAATTCCAATGATCGCGGGGGTACGGTCACGCTTGACGTTCCAAACGGATACGAAGTGACGCAAGAGCTTTCCCGCCGGGATTTCCTCGTCGATTATCGACCCGGAGCGGGAATCCGCATGGCGCCGCACTTTTATACGAAAGACGAGGAGCTGGAATCGTTGATTCGGGAAATTCAGTCCATTGCCCAGCGGGGATGAAATTTCAAAACGAACCCAACCGGCTGAACTGCTGGCCAACATCCTGATCTCTTCCAGCCCGCTATGATTTACAATGGTCCGCAACAGTTTCCATGAAAGAACAATTCGATTTCGGATACCCGTGGTGGATTAGCTACGGACACCTCGTCGTAGTCGTAATCGCTGCAGCCTTTTTGGCGCTCGGGCACGCGCGCAAATGGTCCAAGGTGCCGATGCTGCTGTTGTCGGCCGTCCTGCTTTGGTCAACCGCCGCATTTGTCGCGGCCCGCTTCGTTTTAAACGTCAATGGACGCTCCGCAATGCCTACTCAGAACTTCATCCCATCCGGCAAGGGGCGGGTACTCGACATGGGCGCCGGCACTGGCAGGTCGTCCATCATGGTCTTGGAAGCCCGCCCGCAAACGACGCTCGTTGCTCTTGACCTCTTCGGCGAGTCGTATGATGAACACTTCGGACCAGGCGCAAGCCCGCAAGAAAGGCTACTCGCGAACCTCAAGGCGGCAGGCGTGGAACGTCGCGTGACTATACAGGCCGGTGACATGCGCCAGCTGCCCTTTAAGTCGGCCGAGTTCGACGCCATCGTCAGCTCATATGCCGTCGATCATCTGAATCGCGACGGAGTGCAGAAGTCCCTCGCCGAAGCCGACCGGGTGCTGAAACCAGGTGGCGAGCTTCTCTTGATGTTGATCGCCAAAGACCCTTGGCTTCAGTTCACGTTTGGACCTCTCCTGCTGCACGGCGGCACGCGTGGATTGCCTTGGTGGACGAGTCGGCTGCAGGAGGCAGGCTTTCAGGTGGTCAAGCACGGAATGCGCCCTGCCACGCTCTATATGCTCGCCCACTCTGGTAGTGCCTCAGAAGTGCGTTGATGAGCAAATCGCGAGGAGATCTCCTGCGTGAGAGCGAAGGAGAAGTCAGCAGAGGCCACTATGTCGAATGGTGGCGGGGCGCAAACCCCGTCACTCGACCCGATCATCGAATCAGTCTGCGTTCACCAGCGGCAGATCCACTAAATGCTCCGACACGAACCAGACCTGCAATTCGTTCGTCCGGACCACATCGCTGACCAGCAAGTCGTTAGTGCCGTCGTCACCAGCGTCGTCGGCCTTACCAGCGGCCTCGCGCGCCTCTCTCAAGATCAATTCGTGTGCTTCCAGCAACCGGGAAATCTGCACCGGAACCTCTTCGCGCCCGCGCGGCGGACGTGCGATCTTCGTTGTTTCGGCCACATCGGGAGCCATGGCGATTGCCAGTCCGCCCAGCAACTGAATGCGCTCGGCGATCGTATCCACCAGCTCCGCCTGCTCTTGGAAGTGCTTGTCAAACAGCAGATGCAACTGATAGAACG
>JANXQZ010000602.1 GCA_025353235.1 Bryobacterales bacterium | reverse complement strand
GCAGACGAAGGCATAGAACAAGCAGAGCGGCACTACTAACACGGCGCTATCGACGAGGCTCATTCCACCCGTAGCATGCAGCAAGAATCCCAGCAACCCTGTGACGGGAAGCCATGCCAGGAGATAGAGCATGATCCTGGTGCCGGAAGCAACGATAGGATGCATGATGGAGCCGGGAGGCTAGTTGCGCACTGTGACGCCGCCGAATAGGGCAGTTCCTGTGACTACGAGTTCCGGGGCGACGACGCCATCCACAATGCGGGCCGGGAGCGAGCGATCCTCGAACCCGCCAAAGATGCCCGCGCCCTTCATGTTGATGCGCCAAGTATCGGGCACAATTATCTCGCAGCCGCCAAACATCGTGTTCACATCCAGCGCACCATGCAGGCTGGGCATGTGCGAGCCGCGTAGGTCGATATGAAACCCTCCAAAGAGGGCAAAGACTTCGCCGCCGCGAAAATCGGGAGAATCGATTCGCCGCTTGGATCCGCCGAAGATGGCGTACAGGCTAACCGTCGAATCGGAATCGACCATCTGCCCAGAGATCAGGCGGCCTCGGTCCATCGTTCGGGCGAGCATGCTGACGCCGAAGCCGATAATTAGCAGAGGCCAGATCATGCGGAAGTCTATTCGCAGAATGTCGAGGTTTCGGAGCAGGAACAGCACGCCTGCCCCTGCGAGCAACCCTCCCCAAATCATGGCAGCCGGGCGTTGCGACTCGGCAATGCGTCCTAGGCCAAGGGCGACCAGGATCAGCGGCCAATAGTCCCACATCCGAACTTCCCGCAACACCCCTATGTTTTGCAGCAAAAGAACTACGCCGATGGCCACAATTGCTCCGCCTATGATCAAACCGCCACTACCGGTGCGGTATGAGTGCCGCCGAACTTGGGCGCCAAATTTATCCTGTTCCATGACTGAAGCGTAGCAGCCGAGGGTAGGTATTTCGAGGGAGCATCGGCGAGCGTCGGACAGGGATCGGTAAACGGCGTGAGCCTCTACTTTCGGAGCAGCCTCTTCATCAGATCGTCCTTGAACTGCGGCTTTGCGTCGTGGCAATAGTGCACTTTCCTTTGGGAAGAGACCTCCGAGCCAGCTAGCAAGTAGGGCTTGGACGCGGCTTCTTGGGCGTCGTCGGGAAGCTGGCGGATCTGGACTGGCAGATCTTCGCACTGAATCAGATTGGGCGAAGTGACGGCGGCGACAGCCAGCGTGTCGAAGGGGTTGAACCCGTCCACTCCAAAATTCCGCTGCCAGAGAGTGAGCCAATCCGAGGCTGGCTTGCTCATCCATTGCAGCGCCGCTCCGCCCGCCTGGAAGCGCGTTACATCTTCGGAGCGGAGCCAGACCGTGGAAGAAATTTCCCAGGGCGCTAGCGTGATCGGAACTCCTGAATCCAGCAACACCTGAAAGGCTGGAGCATCCTTTTCGAAGTTGAAATCGCGTAGCGGCCGACCGCCCTTCGTCCCGGTTATGAAGTGTTGGCCAGGCCTGCGCCCCGCGACCGCTACTATGCGCACAATGCGCGCTGCCAGGTCCGGATGATTCTTCAGGACGGTCGCCACGTTGGTGACGGGACCTAGAGCGAGGATCGTCAGTTTCTGTTTGCGCAACGCGGCTTCGATCGCTTGAGAGGCGGCTGTCTCCATGCCGAGTTCGGCGGAACTCGCCGCGCCGGGAATGGCGTGCAAGCGGGGCGCGATCAAGGGTAGGAATTCTCGAGCGATTAGGGTGGCTTGGTCCAGCGGAGCGTTCCCGAACACGAGGCTCACGCCGCGGACCGCGATTTCCTTCGAGTGAAATGCTTGAATCCAGGCGAAACCGTCGTCAATTTCGTGGCCTCCGGGTGCCATCGAAGGATCAGTGTCGATCCAGACCGGGATGCTTGCCTGCAACGTCAGACACCAGAAGATC
>JANXQZ010000595.1 GCA_025353235.1 Bryobacterales bacterium | reverse complement strand
GGCGGGACGGAAAGGGCCTTGTCGGCTGGGGACATCGTGCATATCCCGGCTAGGACGGCTCATCAGTTATTGGTCAGCGGTGGACGATTTACGTATTTCGTGATGAAGGTGAGCGGGCAATAGGGTCACCGTGCGCGCGAGGCGGGTGCAATCAACGGAGTCCGGATCGCGGGAACCGCCCCATCGGGCTTTACGAGTTCCCCGGGGATGCGTTCCCAATCCTTCACGGCGCATTCGCGCAATAAGCGACATATAGTCGCTCAGACTTCCCGATACGCGGGGCAGCATTCTAACGACATAAGGCGATTAGACAAACGCGAGGCGTTCTGTTCGATAATTCTAATGGACTCAGATAACCCCTCAAAGCTACCATTCACGGCAGTATTTCCAGACACGAATGTTTTTCTCCCGCGATGGCCAGAGGAACCGGCGGCCTTGGCAGAGCTCGTCAGCGTCACAAGGCTGCTTGATATACCTGTCTACCTCTTGGAATCCGTTGAGATCGAGTTGGAGGCACATCAATTACGTGAAGCCCGAGACGCGATCCAGGAGATTTCGAAGCTATCTGGATCGCTTCATCCGTTGGTGAGAGCGGCGGTGAAAGTCGAAACTGTGGATTGGGAACAAGTGCGCTCCAAACTGCGTGCCAACTCAAGCGCAACAAAGTTGAAACTTGGACTGCGGTCTAGCTTGTTTCCGGCTTTGCCTTTGCAAGACCTTTTTGAAATGGCCGCGAACCACGAGCACCCGTTTGCCGACAAAGGGAGAAACTTTCAAGATGCTGTGATTCTGCGGTCGGTAATCGAGACGAGTCGCTTGCAGAACCTTCGCGAGGTGGCGTTCGTGTCGAAAAACGAAAAAGATTTCAATAAAGCTGCTGTCCTGAAACGAGGCAAAGAGAGTGGTATCACCCTACATTTCTATCCCAGTCTGGCCGCTCTTCACGATGCGCTGTGGCCGCATGTTGCGGCTGTGGTTCAGGCTTTGTGGATGGCTGATAATCGCTTGGGGGAAACCGCCGTTAAGCTGGTTTGGAACGAGTTGGAAACATTTCTTCGTTCCCAGTTCGTTCATGGACCGGACGTGACGTTGCAGCTGCTCAGTATTGGCGGAGTTCAGACTGCTTGGTGGGAGCGGGAGTACAAAAAGCAATCGGAGGCGGCGCTGCGCTTTGTTGCAGAGGTTAGATTCGCCGTTGCGGCAAACGAGCCGAGTGGAGTTCAACAATACAAATCGGAAATCGAGCGCGGCATAACCGTTGAGGGATGGGCCACTTTCACGGACGGTGCCTACGGCAACGTGCAGTTCGAGTCAGCATTCATAAGTCGGTAGTTCGTGCCGAATTGGAGAGTTGTTGTTAACCCGGTTCGGTGACTCTCTGTGTTGTTCTCGGATTACTTGAGTGGTGCCGGAGATCGTACAGAGAACGCGTTCGCGTTGCCGTGTAGTCCGCTTGCGTATAAGTATTCAGCCACGCTTACTCGGTATGGTGGTCGACTAGCGGCGCATTCGGAAAAAGTGGAGCCGCACGGACTTTCAGCATGCCAATTAAAGTGCCAACTTCATTTAAGCATCATGAAGTCAGAACAGGATCACCCACCTTCTAAGCAGCCTGGGCAGTGCCTATTGGTGATCTGTCTCGCCAGTCACTGGTGAATGCAGCACATACACCATCAGCGAGTCTCCCTCTTCGTCGGCTTGGTTATTTGAGTTGGTGACCCCATCGGGGTGCTCCACGGTGATCGCATTGGCTTGAATCTGTCCGTTCGCTTTTGACTGACTACGGCACCTTTTGGTGTAAACGGAGTCTTAGCCTTAATGCACTTTGAAAAGTCCAGTGTGGCGCGCAAGGTCGGCCAATGATGGAAACCATCCTGCTGGACTTGCGCTACGCCCTTCGAACCCTGCGTCGCGATACCGGCTTCGCACTCTTCACTACTCTGATCATCGGTCTGGGCATCGGGGCCTGCGCGACCGTCTTCAGCGTGGTGAACACTTTGCTCGTTCAACCGCTGCCTTTCAAGGATCCCGGCAACCTGGTCTGGATAACGAACAAGGTGGACACGGACGACAACATGTCCGGTCGAACCGTTCAAGTGATCCCCATGGTGGCCCTGCGCGACCGCAACAAATCCTTCTCAGACATCGCGGCCTACTTTGCGTTTTATAGCCCGGGAGATGTCAGACTGGCTGGAGACGGCGAACCAGAGCGGCTGACCGCTGTCCCGGTGTCGGAGAAGTTCTTCCCCCTGTTGGGTGTGCAGCCCCTCCTTGGAC
>JANXQZ010000563.1 GCA_025353235.1 Bryobacterales bacterium | reverse complement strand
TCCGCCTCAAACGAGAAGCTGGAGATGTTTTGCTCCTGATTGTCCTCCCAAACTCGAAAGTCTTTGGAAGTGAGATCGTGGATGTAGTTGCCCTTCTTGTCAGTGACAACCGCATCCACCAGCACCAGCCGCGTTTCCGTTTTGATGGACGGCGCGGACACGGGCTGCGCAGGCACCTCGGGCTGCTGAGCCAAGGCGGTGGTCGCCGCTAACAATGGAAGCAGCCGCCATAAGTGTTCTCGACTAAAATGCATAATTTCTCCACCTACGGAATTTCGACTACCCCGTTCTGCGCCGCCATCATTTGGCCTTCGGAGTCCCTTACAACCAGCCTGATCACATAGCCGCCAGGCTTCACGTCAAAGCTGGATTTGATGGTAATCCCAGCGCCTATCTTAGATTCGAGCGTGCCGTCCTTCAACTTCATTTCAACCAGTTTCGACATGCCCTGAATATAATTTCCATTGCGATCAAACAGTCCGGAGACCACGGTCAGATTATCCAGATTGCGTCCTTCCGCCTTGCGAAAAGGCAGATGTCTCAAGTCCACGCGGGTGAGGACAGCAAGCTTTGCATCGAACTCTCCCGTCTTAAAGAACTGGGTGTGCAACTCGACCGGGATATCGTGCAGCACCTCGCGCGAAAAAAGCGCTTCCTCAATTTCGCGCTTGGCGTCTTCAGCGGGGTTAGCCAAGTGTTTGGGCGCATAGTAGCCGCGCCGGGCCTGAACTGTCGGGTGACTTGAAGGCTTCAGCGTCACCTTCAGCTTATGGAAACTACCGTCCAGCTTTAGATTCTGCGGCGAGAATCCGAGCACGTAAGAGTACTCCGGGGTAGCGGCCACGCGCCGAAAACCTTCCTCCAAATCGTTGCTGTTTTGAAAGAACGTACCGCCCGTCCCATCGGCCACCTCCGCCAGGATGTCTGCTTCCGCAAGCGCGCTCAGCCGGTCGTACTGCTGCCTCGCATTGAGGGACGCCAAGCTGGAAGTTCGCTGGCTGGCATCGATCAACCCGGTATAGAGGCCGCGCGCGTCCAACGAGCTTACCGTGACGCGCGATCGAATAGCGCTATCGATCGCGTCAGTGATCTCGCTTTGCAAGAAAGGCGTGATGAATCCCGGAGAGACAAGGACGATATTGCGCTGTCCCGGCATGGCTGCCACCCGTCTAATCATCTGCTTGAGAACGGTGAGAGAGAGGCGGCTCTCCGAGTCGCCAATCGACAGAGAGCGAGAGGCTGCAGATCTTGCTGCCTGCTCCGCCATCGACGTTTGATCGGGGGTGAGAGAAAGGCACGCCAATGCATCTTGCGTGGCGGCTTGTAGAGCGAACGTGTCGTTCTTGTTTTGAATCAAGTCCGCCATGTAATACGTGACGCTGGGGCACTCCAGACCCTGCGGCGTAGCTCGCGATCGGGGCTGGATGCGCAGGAGCGTCGCGCGCAGTTTCTCGCGATCGTCGGTAAAATCCAGCATGGTCTGGCCGGAAGTCGTGAAGATCGCGGCACGGTCTGCCGGTAAAAGGGAGGTGTTCAAATGGCGTTCAGCGGCCTGCCTGACCCGCGCCAAGTCGCCGAATACGAGATGAACGTCGTCAAAGATATAAGCCGTGAATCGCTCGGCGAGCGGATCGGGAGGCTTAGCGGCAGGGTCGTTTCCAGGCTCGAGCGCGCCTGGCTCCACCTGAAACTGCACCGGGGTTCCTCCCGCTTTTTCCACTGTGAAGCGCGTGATAACCTGCGGCTTACCCTTGTCGAAGAGCTGAAAGTTCTCCTGTTTTAAATCTCCGATCGCGTGACCTTTGCTGTCGCGGACGATGACTGGCACCAGCACGAGATTCACTTTGGACCGGAAGGTCGCAGGGGTGTCGCGCATGGTCATCTCAGCAGTGGTTTTTTCCGCATCGGGTTGCTGAGACCATCCGGGCTGTGCTGCCAGAAACGCGAGTAGAATGGCGTAGCCGGAGTGGTTCATCAAGGTGTCCTGATTTTACACCTTTGGGATGTTCGCCATGGCTAAGAGCTCATCCAGGCCCGCCATCGCTGTGCCGATCTTCAGCCAATGCAGGGTAACTGGTGCGATGATCTCGCTCACGTTCATGGGCAAGTTCATGGCGTCCTTCTCGGTCGTGAGGAGGGACCCCGCGCCGTGAGCCCGCGCCTGGAATGCCAGCCGTCGAAGCTCGCGCGGAGTGTAGCGATGGTGGTCGCCAAAGGTCCATCGAAAAGCTGGAGCATAACCCAGTTCGCCCAGAGTGTTCCAGAACGCGTCTGGATTGCCCAATCCGCAGAACGCTACCACCGGTTCCGAAACAGGCTCGGAGGGCTGCCAACCGTGTGCTTCGACAGTGGCGAGGAAGATCGGCGCGGCGGGGTTCACGCTCTTCAGAACGCGTCGAATGCCTGCATACTGGCGGCCAGGCTGCGCGCGCGTGATGACGAAGGCTCCGGCTCTTGCAAGGCCTTCCAGCGGCTCGCGCATCCTCCCGAGCGGAAACACGTCCCCGCCTGGAAAGGGATTCAGCGCATCGATCAAAACGATGTCTAGATCGCGGTGCAAGCGCCGGTGCTGAAAGCCGTCATCGAGCAAGAAAACGCTGGGATGGAAGCGCTCTTCCATGAGCTTGCCGGTGGCCCAGCGGTCCGTGCCAATCCCGACATGGGCTAGCTTGGAGCGCACGAATATTTGCGCCTCGTCGCCGGTGTACCAGGTGGTGGCTAGCTCGCCTGCGGCGATCAGAACGGCTTGGTCCGACGATCTGCGCCCGTATCCGCGCGTCAGGATCGCTGGTTGATGGCCGCGCTTGCGAAGGGTGTCTGCCAGGATCTCGACAAAAGGTGTTTTGCCTGCGCCTCCCATCCCAATTCCCCCGACGCTGATGACGGGACAACTGAGCGCTCGCGATCGCGCCTGGTCACGCTTCTGTTTGGCGCGATTCCCCACTCTCCAGACCTTCGACAAGAGCCAGAGCAGCGGGCGAGCCAGAGTGTTTGGGTGCAACACGGGAATCGCGAGATCCAGAGCCTTCAGAATTTCAGCGGCAGCCCGTGGCGCGACGCCTGTATTCCTACTCGCAAGTTCTGCGGCACGCGTCCCCAAATCTTGACACCGTTGCGGATCGCCCAAGAGCTGCTGCACGGCGTTGGCCAGGGCTTCTGGTCCAGGAATTTCGAGCCACGCCGAATGCGATCGGAAGTCGGCGGCGATGTCGGAGAAATTTTCCATGTGCGGACCCACGATGATCGGTTTGGCACCCATCGCCGGCTCGAGCACATTGTGGCCGCCTCGTTTGGCAAGCGTCCCGCCCATGAAGACCACATTTGCAAGTGGAAATAGGCTGGCCAGTTCGCCGATGGTGTCCAGCAATAGCACGCACGGGAGTGTCAGCTCCGGCGGGATTGCGTTCGCCGACCGGCGCATGAATGGAACCCCTGCTGCGTTTAGCTTGTCGGCTGCGATGACAAATCGCTCCGGCTTGCGAGGAACTAAGATGAGCAGGAGCCCAGTGTTGCTCGGGGCGAGCTCGCGAAACGCTTGAATCACAGCATCATCCTCGTCCACGTCGGCTGAATCCGAGCCAGGCATGGTGCTTGCGGCGATCACAATGGAAAGCGGTTTCAGCACCGTGACCAAATGGGACACGATCACCGGAACTTCCGCCTGTGAGCGTGCGGCATCGTATTTTAAATTTCCGAACACCTTCACCTTGTTGGGAGGAGCTCCACTTTGGAGATAGCGTAGCCGATCCGTTTCACTCTGCACGAATAGAACATCCGGAAGGGCCAGAATGGGAGAGAATACCCAACGAAGCTTGCGGTAGCGAGGGAAGGCGCGGTCAGAGATGCGTCCGTTTAACCCGATCAGCCCGCATCCTGCGCGCTTTGCTTCGCGATACAGCACGGGCCAGATTTCTGTCTCCAGCACCACAAGCATGGCGGGCCGGATGGTTCTCAAAACGCCTCGAACGGCAAAGGCGTAGTCGATCGGGGCGAAGAATATTCCGTCTACGAGCCCGCCCATTTTCTGCTCGGCAACGGCTCTTCCGGCAAGGGTTGCCGTGGAGAGATAGATGGGAACACGGCGGTTGGCGGAGCGCAACTCCTCGATCAGCCTTACGCAGGACATCACCTCTCCCACGGACACGGCGTGCAACCAGATGGAGCCGGGGGCCGTCCGCTTGAAGGATGGGGGCAGTGCTCCGAGCCGTTCTCGCAAGCAGCGGAAATAGCGCACATCCCGCCAACACCGGTAGAGGAAATACAATACTAGGAGCGGGAAGCCGATGGTTCGCAACACGAAGTACAGGAGAAAGATGAAGCCGCTTTGGATAGGCGCTCTGGCCGTCATGTGTATTGCCGCTGCCGACCACGCGGACAAGAAATTCTCGCCGGGTCCGGCGTCCTCCTACTCCTCGAAGCAGACTAACGATCAGGTTACGGTGGCAGCCGCTGCCTATGACACGGATGAATTGGCGCACACCGCTTTCGGCAAGGTGAGTCCGTATCAGTATGGAGTGCTGCCGGTGCTGGTCATCATTCAGAATGACACGGGACAGGCCATGCGCTTGGATAGCTTGCAGGTGGAGTACACGACGCTCGGCGGCAGCCGCGTGGAGCCTACCCCGATGGACGAGGTCAAATTCGTGGGATCTGCGCCCAAACGGCCGCAACCCACCATGGGAGGTCCGATTCCGCCTGGCTTGTTCAAGAAGAAGAATCCGCTAAACGAATTGGAGATTGTGGAACGAGGTTTTGTCGCGAGGATGCTGCCTCCGCACGAGTCGGCTATGGGATTTTTCTATTTTCAGGCCAAGCATCTGCCCGGCGCGAAGTTGTATTTGACTGGCATCACCGAGGCGAAGAGTGGCAAAGGTCTTGTCTACTTCGAGATTCCGTTAGAGAAGTAACGTTGTGGGGCAGCCAATCTTGGCTGCAACCGGCTTTCCAGCCGGTTGGACGCGCTGGAAAGCGCGTCCGCAGGCACGATTGCCGGCCCCACAAAGCAGCATAGCCGCAACCAAAGTTCGTGGGCGGAGAAGAAATCAGGATGTTGTAGTACTTCTCCCTTGAGAATTGTAAGAATTTGGGCGGCTAGCGTTTACGTTGACCCTTCGATAACTTCGTCACTTTCTTCTTCAACGATCCGCGAGCCACACCAGCAGCCCGGGGCGCCTTGGGAGCTGCCTTCTTACGCGAGGTGCGCTTCAGCTTCTTGCGTTCTAATCTATCTTCAACGTGTTTAGTATTCATTCTTCTCTAATTCCTGCAAATTTTTCGATCAACTTCTTCAGTCCGTATCCGGGAAAGCTCACCGTCAGCTTGGCGTCATCGCCTTCGCCCTCGCGGCGGAGCACAGTGCCGCGTCCGTACTTCGGATGACTTACCAGAGACCCCGCGCCAAACGGCTTTTTCTTCCTAGCTTGCATCGGAGCCGCTGCCGCCGCCGGACGCTGCGGCTGCTGGACCACCTGCGGCGGACGAGCAACCGGAGCTGGCCCACCCCGCTCCGCGAAGAACTGATTAATGTTCTCCACTGAATCGTACGTCTTCCCCGTATACAGGTTCTTCTTTACTGTCTCACGAACTTCACGCTGCTCGGAGAAAAGGTCCACATTCGTGTTTCTCGACTGCACGCCCAGACTCTGAACCAGCGCCCGAGGCACCTCTTTCAGAAACCGCGAAGGGATGCAGCGCTCGGGTGGACTGCCAAAGAACTTCCGGCGAAACTTCGCATGCGTCAAAAATAGCTTCTTCTCCGCACGAGTCATCCCCACATAGCAAAGCCTGCGCTCTTCCTCCATCTGTGCCGCCGAATCGAGCGAGCGCGAGTGAGGAAACAGTCCCTCTTCCAATCCCGCGATGAAAACGAATGGGAACTCCAGCCCTTTGGCATTGTGCATTGTAAGCAGCGAAATTCCTGCCTGCTCGTCGAGGGAATCGCTGTCAGCCACCAACGCGGCATGATCTAAAAATTCCGTTGCGCTCTCGCCCCGCTCGGCAGCTTCCGTGGCAGCATTTACCAACTCCATCAAGTTGCCGATCCGCGATTCCGACTCGGGAGTCTCCACCGACGCGAGCATCTTCTGGTAACCGCTTCGCTCGAGAATCTGGCGCAGGGTTTCGTCGATGGTCTGCTTGGGGACTGCCGCCATCAGATCTTCCAGCATGTTCCGGAACGCTCGCAACGCCGACTCCGCCCGTGCGGGAAACGCCCCTTCGTCCAGCAATCGAACGATTGCCGACCACAGGCTCAGTTCGTTCTTGAGCGCAAACTGCTCGATCTGCTCGATGCTGCTTTTCCCGATCCCGCGGGCCGGATTGTTGATAATCCGAAGCAGGCTGATGGAGTCGCTCGGGCTTAGTAAAACCTTCAAGTAAGCGAGCAGGTCCTTCACTTCAGCGCGCTGATAGAAGCTAAAGCCGCCGACAACGATGTACTGTCGGTTGTACCTCCGGAGCGCCTCCTCGATCTGCCGCGATTGGAAGTTGGTCCGGTAAAGCACCGCCACTCGCTGGCCGGGAAAGTCGCGCATCAGTTTGTCGATGTTGTCCGCGATGAATAGCGCTTCGTTCTCGGCATCGGCGGCCTCGTAAATGCCGATGCGATCACCGGTGCCGGCTTCAGTCCAGAGCCATTTGCCCTTGCGCTCTTTGTTATTGGCGACCACGGCGCTGGCCGCTTCCAGAATATTCTTGGTGGAACGGTAATTCTGTTCCAGCCGGATCACGGCCGCGTTGGGGTAATCGCGCTCGAAATCCAGAATATTGCGAATGTCGGCACCGCGCCAACCGTAGATGGACTGGTCCTCATCACCAACCACCACGATGTTTTTATGCGAATCGGACAGCAGGCGAATCAGGTCGTATTGGGTTCGGTTCGTATCCTGATACTCGTCGATCATGACGAACTCGAAGCGGCGGTTGTATTGCGCCCGCAGGTCCGTATCGTGACGCAGCAGCCGTACCGATTCCAGCAGCAAATCGTCAAAATCGAGCGAGTTAGCCAAGCGCAGGCGCTGCTCATAGCGATCGTAAATCACCGCCATGCGGGAAGCCTTAGGATCCTGTGCGGATTTGTAAACGTCCTGAGGGCCAATGCGCTGGCTCTTGTTATGGCTGATCCAGGAACAGGCGGCACGGTAGGCGAGGAACTTGTCGTCCAAGCCGAGTTCGCGATAAATAGACTTCAGAAGAGCGACCTGATCGTCGTCGTCGTAAATCGTGAAGTTCCGGGTGAATCCGGGCCGAATGTCGGCGAGCTTCGCGCCATCGCGGCGCAAGAGGCGCACGCAGAATGAGTGGAAGGTGGACACCAGGGGGCTGGAGCGTCCCCTGTCACCACCGAGTAACGAATGGACCCTCTGGCGCATCTCATCTGCAGCTTTATTCGTAAACGTAACCGCCAAAATACACGGGCCCGGCACTTGGTGAGTCTCCACCAGGTGTGCGATCCGGTGAGTGATCACCCTGGTTTTCCCGCTTCCAGCCCCCGCCAGTAGAAGGAGCGGACCTTCGAGGTGCGCTACCGCCTCTCTCTGCTGAGGATTCATGCCTTGAAGGAAGTCCATTGAAATGCGAGCTTTACCGATTTTAACATGCAGCCTGCCAATAGGAGACTCCGCGAATGCTTGATATTAAGTTTGATTGCAGCACCGTCCAGAGCTTAATAGAGGAACTCGATGCTCTCGTGAAAAGACGAAGCGAGATCGATCAGATGATTGACTTCTTGGAACGTCTGGAGGGACGCCTGGACAGACCCAGAGAGCAGATTTGCACCCCTTTGGATCAGCGCAGAGTCAGGATGCTGAACTAGGCAATTGTCACGGCGGCGAAAACCTCTTGTAACCTAACAATTTGCAGCGACGCCTTAGATGTCAAGGTAGAAGACTAAAATTGCCAGCCTGTGGCGGACCGCATGCTGGTTGAGTTCGAGCTGATTCAGAAGGCCCGATCGGGCGATGATGCGGCTTTCAATCAGGTCGTTGTGGCTTACCGCAAGCGTATTTTTGGGACGGTGTCGCGATTAATCGGGCGTCAGGAAGATGTTGAGGATGTTGCGCAGGAGGTGTTCCTGCGGCTTTACTACTCGTTGGATCAGTTGCGGACCTCGGAGGTTTTCGAGCCTTGGCTGTACCGGCTGACGGTGAATGCCTCTTACGATTATCTGCGAAAGCAGAGGCGTCGCAACGAATCGCGGATGGCCGATCTGTCGGAGCAGCAGGTGATGATGGCTGACGCGGTGGCTGGCGGACGGGTCAACAGCGAAGAGCAGCGCCGGCGGCAGGTGAAAGAGTTTGTCGGATCGCTGCTGGACTCTGTTTCTGAAGAGGATCGGATTTTGCTTATGCTGAAAGAAGTAGAGGGACTCTCCATCAAGGAACTCGAAAAAATCTATTCAGTGAAGGAAAATGCGTTGAAGGTGCGATTGTTTCGGGCTCGGCAGCGGGTCTTGAAAGCGTTTGAAAGTTCGAAAAAAGTTGTGAAGCGTTCCGAAGCGCCCATAGACTGAGAGGCACAAGAGAATGATGAATGGATCAGATCGAGAGTTAGATTTTTTGTTCGCGGAATATCGCGCAACGGTGGAAGTGCCGGAAGCGGGCACCCACTTCATGCCGAAGCTGTGGGAACGGATTGAAAGCCGCCGCGGCTTTGCGTTTCAATGGAAGAGAGTGACCCAGGTGTTTGTCGGATCGGCTGCGGTTATCTGTCTTTTTATAACTGGCATGCTGGTGGTGCCCAGATCAGCCGCAGCTCTGAATCACGCAACGTACTTGGACGTTTTAGCCGAAGCGCATCCTACGGAGAATTTGGCGGCTCAGGGAATTGCCCGGTACGATATCCCGGAGTCGAACCGCTGAGATGCGCCGTTCGACGCTGACGATCGTTCTTTACCTGCTGGCAGTCTTCGCGAGCGGCACCGTCGTAGGCGCGTTCGGATACCGGCTAGTCTCGGCAACGCCCGTAGCCGCAAAAGCGAGATCGACGCCCGAGGAGTGGAGAAAGCAGTACTTGAACGAGATGCAGACTCGCGTCAAGTTGACCTCCGATCAACTGCAGCAGCTCAACTCGATTCTCGATGAGACCCGCTCGCGTTTTCACGAAGCGCGCGAAAAGCACGACGGGCTAATGAAGCAGATTAAGCTGGAGCAGATGGACAGGGTTCGTGCAATTCTGACCGAGCCGCAGCGGGTCGAGTATGAAAAGCTGCATGCGGAGCGAGAACAGCGGGCGAAGTCGGCCACTAACGCGAAATAGACGCGCAAAACAGTGGCAAGAAGGCAATTGTGGGGCAGCCAATCTTGGCTGCAACCGGCTTTCAGCCGGTTTACGGGCTCCACATTTCTAAGCCGTAACCATCTCTTTTTTCTTCTGAGCGACTGCGGCGGCCTTCGTCGCCTGCATATCTTTCGATTTCAATACTTTCTTCTGGAAGCGGTCGACCCGGCCCTCTGTGTCGATCAACTTCTGGCGGCCGGTGAAAAACGGATGGCAACTGGAGCAGATTTCCACGCGAATGTTGCCCTTGTGGGTAGACCGAGTCTCGAAGGCGTGGCCGCATGCGCAGGTGACTTTTACTTCTTCGTACGCGGGGTGAATTCCGGCTTTCATTTCTCTTGATTCCTCTTGTAAAGCTAGTTTAACACGGGTTCCGGCTGCGCCGAATTAGACCCACCAAGCGCTGCCAGGCTGTTCGCGGATGATGATCTGATTCAAGAATTCAGAAGCCTTCGTCAAGCCCTCGTCAGGAGACATCAGCGAGTCTTCATGCTCGATCGAGAGCACGTAATCGTAGCCGTACATCCTGAGCGTGGAAATGAACTCTTTCCACCAGCCAAAAGCGTGTCCATAGCCGACCGTTCGGAAGATCCAAGCCCGATTGCGCTCATCCGTGTACTTTTTCGTATCAAGCACGCCTGATTTCGGCAGGTTGGGCTCGTAAATTTGAGTGTCCTTTGCGTGGACGTGGAAGATGGAGTCGCCCAGCACGCGGATAGCGGCGATGGGATCAATGCTCTGCCAGAACATGTGGCTGGGATCGTAGTTGCAGCCCACGGTATCGCCCGCTATCGCTCTCAACTTCAGCATCGTTTCGGGACTGTACACCACAAACCCAGGGTGCATCTCAATGGCGATCTTAACCCCGTGCTCGCGGGCAAATCGAGAATGCTCGGTCCAGAACGGAGTCACCTTTTTGTCCCATTGCCATTCGAGAAGATCGAGATACTCGGGAGGCCAGGGGCACGTGACCCAATTCGGATATTTCGCTTTGTCGCTGTCGCCCGGGCACCCGGAGAAGTCGATTACCATCGGAACTCCCAGCTTTTGCGCTAACTGGACTGTCTTCCGACTGGTCTCCTGATAGCCTTTGGCGATGGCCGGGTCTGGATGCAGAGGGTTGCCATGGCAACTCAGGGCGCTGATCTTGAACCCCTCCCCGTCCATCTTCTTCTTGAACTCGCTAAGTTCGCCCTCGTTGTCGAGCATAGACAACTTGCAATGGGGGTCGGTTGGATAGTTGCCAGTGCCCAGCTCTACGGTATCGATGTTCAGCTTTTTCAGTTTCTCGAGCACCTTGTCCAAAGGAAACTGAGCTAGAAGTGCAGTAAATACGCCAACTCTCATGGGTGTGGTTTTAAGCTCCTGAAAGAAAATTCAAACGCAAGAATATCACAGCTTAGACGGCCCGGAATGAACCAATTTTAATT
>JANXQZ010000561.1 GCA_025353235.1 Bryobacterales bacterium | reverse complement strand
GCCAAGCATACCTCCCGATCCGACGGCTGCCGCTGAAAACATTATGAGAATGGTGAGTGTGGATAAGAGCGAGGTAGAGCTAAAAGGCTATGAAGCTTCGAAGGGCGTGGTGCACGTCACGAACGGAATGCCAGGCTCGGTGACGGTAACGGTGGATCCGCTGCCGGTAAAAGGAATCAGCGTAAAGGTAGAACCCGCGGACATCGGTCAGAATGGGAAGTCGACCATCGTTTTTTCCTACGATCCGAACGACCCCGCGATCGCGTGCAGTGCTTGCACGTCTCATATCGCCCTGCCTGCCGTGACCGCGAACATTCGGGTTCAGCCAATGGGACGCGTTCTTCCGGTGAATATCACCTTTGCAGTGCCGCCCGAGTTGCAGAAGATGCTGCCCAAGCAGCAGCTCCCGCCGAAGCCATAACTCCTGAGATTGGAGCTTGACGTGCAGCAGCGATAGCAATGAACCGTGCGGCCTACGCTTTTGCTCTATCTGCTTTCCTCGCTTCGATAACGGCCGGAGCGACGCACAAGCGGCTTCCCCCTAAGACGGCTAGCATGGCCGATTCGGTAAACAACCCTCGTACCCAACTTGTTGTGGGTCCTGGTTCTGCGGGGCCAGCGGTGCTGAAAGCGCAAATCCTGCTCGACCGCGCGCATTTTTCGCCGGGTGAAATCGACGGACATTTCGGAGATGATTTGCGAGTGGCGGTTACTGGCTTCCAGCAAGCGCGCAATTTAGGAGTAAGCGGGCGTGTCACGAAAGAGACTTGGGACGCACTCAGCCACGATCAAGAGAAATTGATCATTCCTCACACTATCTCTGGGGAAGAAGTGAAGGGCCCGTTCGAGCCCATCCCGGTTGATATGGCTGAGAAGGCCAAGCTGAAGACTCTTGGATTCGCGACTGCACAAGAAGCGCTCGGCGAGAAGTTTCACAGCAGTCCTCAGTTGCTGGCCAGACTGAATCCCGGCAAGGATTTATCTAAGCCGGGCGAGGAGATCTTGGTTCCGAATGTGGTTCGTCCCAAACTGGAGAGCGCAGCGGCGCGCGTGGAAGTTTCGAAAAAGACTCGTACAGTTTCCGTGCTGGATGCTAGCGGGGACGTCCTGGCCCGCTACCCGGCCACGATTGGCAGCGAGCACGATCCCTTGCCGCTGGGTGATTGGAAGGTGACTGGAATCCAACACAACCCGGTCTTCAACTATGACCCCGCATTGTTTTGGAATGCTGCAGCCACCGATGAGAAGGCGCGAATCGCACCGGGCCCCAATAACCCGGTAGGGACGGTTTGGGTGGGTTTATCAAAAGAGCATTATGGTATTCATGGCACTCCCGAGCCCGGACAAATCGGCCATTCGCAATCGCACGGCTGCATCCGGCTTACGAACTGGGATGCAGAGGAACTCTCTCATCTTGTGAAGACGGCAACGCCCGTGATTTTGAAGGAGTAATGATGCTGACTCGTTGGATCCCGATGGTTTTGAGCGCGGGACTTTTGGCTCAGGGCACTTCTAACGCGCCGCCCATTGGTTTGCCGATCGCCGGTATGAAAGCGACCGATCTTCACGACACCTTCGACGAAACGCACAGCGGGCATAAACATGAGGCGATCGACATAATCGAGCCTAAGGGCACGCCGGTGCATGCGGTGGTGGATGGAACCATCGTGAAATTATTCTTGAGCAAACCCGGCGGGATCACGATTTATCAATATGATCGAGACCGCGTCTTGTGCTATTACTATGCCCATTTGGATCGCTACGCGGATGGGCTGAAAGATGGCATGCAAGTGTCTCGGGGAGATGTGATCGCTTATGTGGGCAGCACTGGCAATGCGGATCCGGGGACGCCTCATTTGCACTTTGCCATATCGGAGCTAGGGCCGGAAAAGCATTGGTGGCAGGGCGTGGCCATCAATCCCTATCCGGCTCTCTTGCGGGCAGCGGGCCAGCATTAACGTCGCAGGGCAGCCAATCCTGGCTGCTTCGCTCGCTGTCATTCAATCGTAACGACGAATTCATTCAATGCTAACAGCAAAAGACTATCCTCAACGAGGCTAGCTTCCGCTCGCCATAACTATACAAACGGAGTTACTTTGAAAATCGGAAGACTAAAAATGAATGCTGTTTTCTGTCTCATCGGGGTCCTCGCTGTCAGCTCGGCGGCTTTCGCCGAAGACTCTGCATTGAGCGACGATGCGCTTGCGGCGCTAAAAGCCCAGCTCGCCGCCCAGCAAACACAAATCGAACAGCTTCGGCAAACCCTGGAAACTCAGCAAAGACTTCTGGATCGCGCTCTGAAAGCATCTGCTCCGGCCCAGTCGGAGCAAGGAATCAACGTAGCGCCCTCTCCCTTTGCCAAACTCGGCGAAGTCGCCAGCCGCACTCCCATCATTCCTCTCGGTGCCTCCTCGTCAGCCTCGCTGCAGAAGCCGGGAGCCGAAGGCACAGACAAGCCGTCCTCTCTCTATTTCAGCATCGGAGCCGCTCACTTTACTCCATTCGGGTTTGTCGACCTGACGCAAGTTATCCGGTCCACCAACGCCGGAGGCGGAATTGGCACTGGGTTCAACGGCATCCCCTTTAACAACACGGTGCAGGGAAAGCTTTCGGAGAGCCGCTTCAGTTTGCAAAACTCTCGAGTCGGTTTGAGAGTGGACTCGAACTTCAAAGGCACCGACGTCACGGGCTATCTCGAAACCGATTTTCTCGGCAACGCGCCTAACAACCTGGTTGTAACCAGCAACTCGGCCACCATGCGGCTGCGCCTATTCTGGGTGCAGTTTAAACGCGAGAAGTGGGAGATTTTGGCAGGCCAGTCATGGAGCATGATGACTCCCATGCGCAAAGGCATCTCTCCAATCCCCGGCGATATCTTCTACAGCCAGGACGTGGACACGAATTACCAGAATGGCCTCACTTGGTCCCGCCAGCCTACCATTCGTTTCGTATACAAGCCAATCAAGGGAGTCACTTGGGGACTCGGTCTCGAAGCCTCCGATCAGTATGTTGGCGGAGCAGTCACATTCCCGGCCGCTCTGGCCGCCAGCTACGCTACCACTTTCGACAACGGAAATACCAACCCCACAGCCACTCCCAACCTGTCCCCCGATTTCGTCTCCAAGCTGGCCTTCGATGGAACTCCCGGCGGCAAAGCGATGCATGCCGAAATCGGCGGCGTTCTGCGGACCTTCCGGGCATACAACATCTTGACGGACCAGCATTTTACGCACATCGGCGGGGGCGGGCAAGCCGGGATCAATTTGGAACTGCTGAAAGGCTTTCGCCTGATCGCAAACGGTTTCGTGAGCGATGGCGGGGGCCGCTACATCTTCGGCTCGGGTCCCGACCTGGTTGCCAAGCAGAACGGCGATATCTCCCTGGTCCACGCGGCTTCCACTGTCGACGGATTCGAGTATTCCTGGAAACCCAAGGAGAACCCAAACGCCAAGGAAACTCTCTTTTACACTTACTACGGCGGCGCTTACTTCCGCAAGAACTTCGGGATCGACAACAGCGGGAAAACCCCCGTTTTCTTCGGGTACGGCTACCCTGGAGCTCCTCTTGGGGCCAACCGTTCCATCAATCAGTTCACCTTCGGCATTCACCAGACGTTTTGGAAGAGCGCCAATTACGGCGACGTTCGCCTGCTCACCCAGTATTCCTACTTGAGCCGCGACCCCTGGTCCGTTCCTGCTGCCAATTCGCAGCGCAATGCAAACCTCAATATGGTGTTCATTAACCTGCGTTACGACCTTCCGTAGAACAATTCAACTGGGTGTAACGGAACTGTAATCTTGCAATGCCAAACTTGGAACAGAACAAAGGATATTCGATGACAAACAAGAATCTACGCCTGCTCTGCTTTGCATCCGCCAGCCTGCTGATGTTTGGCACGGGCGCGTACGCGGCGGTGAAGCTGCAAGCTGCCGGGGCAACGTTCCCCGGCGCGATCTACGCAAAGTGGTTCGATGAATTTCAAAAGCCGAAAGACGCTCCTCAGATCAACTACAATCCGATCGGATCGGGCGGCGGCATTCGCCAGTTGACGGCGGGCACCGTCGATTTCGGAGC
>JANXQZ010000554.1 GCA_025353235.1 Bryobacterales bacterium | reverse complement strand
CAACTCTTCACGCAGCTCCGTGTTATTGAATATCTCACCGTTGAAAATGATGACCGTGTCGCCATCGTCGCTTCGCATAGGCTGGTCGCCGCCATCGAGATCGATTACGCGCAGGCGGACGGCACCCAGCGAGACGACATCCGACTCGAAGACGCCTTGCTGATCAGGCCCCCGATGAGCGAGGGCCATGGTCGATGACCAGATACGATTTGATTCCGGCCTACACTTAGAGTGTGTGTATCCAGTTATGCCGCACAAGTGCTATATCCCCGTTAACGACTTAGCGCTTCACCCAACGCGAGCCGTTCAATCGCTTCGACTGCTCGATCACCCAAAATTCCCGATGCGTGAAATATAGCACAGTTCATGATTAGGTTTTTGAATCGGACCCTTGGCATCTACTTTATGGTCGCCCAAATAGCCACTGCCGCCGAGTGCAAGGATATCAACGGCGCAGAAGTCAGTGACGCGAGTGCGTACTTGCAGCGAGACCGCAGTACGCTGTTGGACGGCTGCATCCTGCAAGCTTTAACGCGCCTGCAGACCGTAGCGGATGTTGAGGGCATTGGCCTCCTTGTAAAGTACTTGGATTTTCAGAGACCCCTGACTGGTCTTGAAAAACGGGGAATCTTCCTACGTCCGCTCACCACGTACGAATTGTTCCCAGCGGTGACTAACCTCTTTGTAATCGGCAAATCAGCTATTCCGAATCTTCTCAGTCTGATTGGACAAGGTGGAGGGAGTAACCTTGCGCGGAGAAATGCGGTTGAGACCATCATGCTGATTCTCAAAAGCGACGAACCGGCAGGAGTTGCGCTTTTGAACGAGGCCAGCCGATCAAGCACTGACGTTATTGTGAGCAGACACATTTTCGAAGCGGCCCTGCTTGCGGTTGAGAGGTGCGCGCCCCGTGACCGTGTTCAATGCGGTGCGGCTCTGGACGGAACTTCGCGCCCATAGCCGTTAGCCGTGGCAGCGATCAGATGAGTTGCTCGCCAGCTTTTCTCGTGATTCGTGGGCCACAGCCAAGTTGCCTGCCCCAACAAGATGGCGGGTTTCAGGACGGAGCCTTAAGCCAATTTGGATTCCGCCTCTTCCAGCGTGTCCGGTATGCCAGCCGCCTCCGTGATGAACGCATAATATTCCACATGCACCTTGCACTTGCCGGGAATCCAGCGATACCCAGGCACGCCATACATGCCATTGCGCTCGATCATTTTTCGCCGCGTTTCCGGGAAAACTCCATCCCGCGCGTCATGGAGAATATTGTTGCATGGGCCATCGTCCGAGGTTAGGGCGGTTTGGGAATTGCCGCTATCCGATGCTTGCGGACTAATTTCGATTAGGCCGCGGCGGCTGCTTGGCCGGTGTTTTTGGACACGCAGCAGCGCTTGAACTTGAGGCCGCTTCCACAGGAACAGAGCGCGTTGCGGCCGAGCGTGACGGGGGCGATGTAGGGGGCGGGGTGGAGGATCGATTTTGGTTGGGGCTTGGGGGCGGGTTGCACTTCGGGTTGCGCGGGAGCGGGCACGGGTTCGTTTTCGAGGACCAGGCGCGCGGCCCGGAGGCGTACGCTCGGCGGCGTGTCCGGGTTGGTGAGCAGTTCGCGAATTGCGTCGACTGCGTGTTGGGTGAGTGCGGAAAGATCTGTCATCACGACTTCAGCTTACAGGGGGTGTTTGAAAAATGGGGGATGTGATTTTTTATGTTGTTGAAAGGAAAGTAAATAAGGGCCGCGATTTTTGTTACTCGAGTTTCCAGCGGTGCTTAGAATGTGACTGGGCGTGAGAGATTACGCGGGATTTCTTTAAGATTAAACTTATTGTCATCCGATTTCTATTGACTTAGCCAATTAGTGCGGCATACCTAGGCCCGATCTCGAAAAAATATTTACGGTTATTTACGGTCTTGGAGGACAGGCGCGATTCGCAGTTTGCATTGCGGGCGAAAGCGTCTGCAGTCACGCCGGTGCTTAGACTGATTTTGGCGATTGCGCTGATTGTGCCCGGCATTTTACCGGCGCAAACTGCAGGCAATAGCGCCAGCATCGCAGGAAAAGTGCGGGAAGAAAATGGAACCGCCGTGCGTGCCATCGTCACCGCGACTTCCGGGGCTTTCGTGGAGCGAGCCTTCGCGGGAAACGACGGCGGTTTTCAATTCAGCAAGCTTCCGGCAGGCTCCTATTCCTTGTGCGCGCAAACGAGCAGGATGGAGATCGGACCGAAGGACGATCCTTACGGTCTTTCCACAGGTGACTGGCACAGCTCCGGTCACTCCTAACGTTCCCGCGCACTAAAGCGAGGGAAGAATTTGGGAGTAAATAGAAAACAAGATGATTTATAAAATGCTCTCGGTCATACTCTTCGGCATCACGCTCTCGGGAGCGGATGTAACGCAACTCAAGCGTTTGTTTGAGTCGATCTAAAATCAGTCGGTACTTCCAAGGCCCGACGAACTTGCCTCGCTCTTGGGACCTGAAACAATCGATGTCTTATCGGCAGATGACATCAACTCGCTGTTGCCGATCGCAAAGCAATGTCTGCATTCTCCTCAGCTGGAAGTGCGTCGGGATGGGCTAGCCTTGCTGGTGACTATAGCATTGAGGCCAGACAGTTCACAATTGCTAGAGCTATATGTGGATGACATTGACGGCATAATCGGTGACCCATCAAGCCCTCTCAGGCAAGGCGCAGTAACTGTCTTAATACTCACGAGACCGAAGCCTTCTCCGAAAGTTATGGAAATCCTGGAGTCTCATTTGGAGGACAAAGATAGTTCTGTGATGCTTTCTGTCGCCGCTTCTCTGCTTGAAGCTTCGAATGATCCGACTTTGATTCATCGAGTGCTGAGCGTTGTACAGAAGCGGGCTGACCTCCCCGTGACGAACGGGATACTTGGACAGTTGGGCTTGGTAAGGACTCGAAATCCAGAGGCTCTGAGCTTCATAGGCGGAAACCTGGATAGCGCAAATCCAGCAAGCCGTCGGGCTGCAGTCGAGGCGGTCTCGAGATTGGATCGGGAAGTTCGAGTAAAGTTCGCAACTCAATTGGGCCGTATCGCTGCGGACGACACGGAGCCGAAGGAAGTCCGAGCAAAGGCCGTGGAAGCGATCAGATAAGTCCCGCG
>JANXQZ010000520.1 GCA_025353235.1 Bryobacterales bacterium | reverse complement strand
GGGAGAATGATTGGGTGCTGCAGACTAAGCTTGGAGATACGCCGATTGCGTTGATCGTGGTCGGGATCGCAACTAGTTGATGGGTCAGCGCTCGGTAAAGAGCATGGCTTGAATTGCTTTGACTCTTCGCTCATCTATTTTCCCCAAGCACGGCATTGGCGGCCTGGACTCCCCGGAACTGCGCCTCTTCAAATATCGAGAATCCGCTAAGATCCGAGTTCGCGAAATGGATGCGACCGATCGGAGCCAGCCAACGCTGACGCGCATTTGAAAAAACGAAGCCAGGGACCGGTCGGGCCATGGCGTGGCCGATTCGCATGATATCAACCCGCGACACGCACTCGCGAATGTCGGGGTGCGCCCGGCTCAAGTCATTGAGGGTTGCTTCCTTCCAGTAGTTCCAATCCTTATTCAGCAGCAGTCCGCGAGCCTGCGCGGGAGCATGTTCCGCAAGCGACCAGTAATAGGTCCAGACATTCCGCTCCTGGCGCGATGCAACGCTCATGTGGGTGGCATTCACGTAGCCGAGCGCGGGCGAATCGAAGATCACGTTATCCCAGGCGATCTCGCTCCCATCCTGGCGCGGCGGACGATCTAGCGTCAGGTTCGCCGTGAGCCAAGGAGAGTACTGGAAGCCCTCGGCAGGCGGCGCATTCTCGATCAAGTAGTGCGCGAGAAAAGTAGGTGCGGCGAAGATCACTGACCCGGCAATGTACTCCGTCTGCGGAGTGAGAACGCGGACCTTGTTACCGTCGCGCATGATGCGGTACACGGGCGCGCCTGTATGGACGTAGCGCCCCAGCTTGCCAAGCAGTTTGCGAGTAATCCAGCCGTTCCCTTCTGGCCATGTGAGCGGACCTTTCTCCTCCGGTTCGCGCGATGCGAAGTAGTGGACTCCTGCCCAGGCCGATGTGTCTCTTGCGAGCGAGCCGTAGTCATCGCGGCAGGCGTAGTCGACATACCAGCGAAGATAGGGGGAATCGAAGCGCTGTTCCCGGAGCCATTCCGTCATCGAGATGCGGTCTAGCTGAGTGGTTTGGGCGCCGCGCTCCATGGGAATGGTGAAGCGGCCTGACGCTCGAAACTCTTTCATGCGGGCTTCGAAGCGGCGGTACTGATCGCGATCGCCGGCTGACGTGCCCACCTCCGGTTCGATGCCTTCCTGCCAGCGGCCAT
>JANXQZ010000512.1 GCA_025353235.1 Bryobacterales bacterium | reverse complement strand
ACTCGGCGCGGAGCCGCGAAGGATTTGCGCGCGGCGGCGTACTGCCCCTTGTGAAACTGTTCGATCCCTTGGTCAAGAACGCTCTCGGCGTTCTCGGCTGCGAGCGCGGAAGCCGCGAGGAGAACGAGGCTAATGGCCCGCATCGTCCAGAACCAGGTCTAGATTGTTGTACCGTCGGCGGGATTGGCCGTCCATCAAACGGAAACTCAGCAAGGGAGGAGGGCCCGGTGCTATCAGGGTGTTAGGAGAGAGACGTTCCGCAAAAGGGGTCGCGATTTCCAGGGCTCGTCCCGAGACGGCGATCTTACGAATCAGCGCGGGAGTGGTATCGCCCGAGGCTAGGAACAATAGGATGCAAACGCTGACCATGCGGGTTACCCCGATCATAGCGCGAGTTGCTTCCACTTACTTTCAACGGCGGGTCAGAACCGATCAGCGAACGACCGAAGGTGGCTGAAGTTGACCGCATCAATTTTCTTTGACCGGAGAGTTTGGTAAAGATTGAAATCAGTCGTGACGACCAGATGATTTTTCGCTACATTTAGGAGGCCGCTATCCGTAAGACCGAGCCTCCGGAATTCTCCGTTGGACACTGCGTCGCTGCTTGCGCAATACTGCTCGTCTAAGACTTGAACCACACGCTGGAGCACATCGAAAAAGTTGACACCAAGATCTTTGCTCAAATTGCTAATCTCAGTTAGCACGTTTGGTGTAGTGTAGATTCGAGCAAAATACTCGACTAGCTTTTCAATAAGCGGGAAGTCTTGAACATACTGCTTTGTGTGGTGAAATCTTGACAAGCAACTCTTGTCGAACTTCCCCACGATATAGACCAGAAGCAGATTGGTATCGATAAGCGCGCCGAGTTGTCGGTTCTTAGAAATAAAGGCCAGGTCTTCGTTCATGCCACCTTCCTGATCTTCATGGATTTAACAGAGCCTGATTCAGCGCTGATTGTGAACATCTTATAGATGCGGGACTTTTCTTCTTTTAGGAAGAGGTCTGAGAACGCCGCTGCAATTTGGGCCGGAGTCTCAGGTTCCGTGCCAGGGATCTGAGCACTTAACGTCACCGACCAAGACCGTTCATCATCGGACAGCTCTACTTCTTCTAACCGAATGTTGGTCGCGTCTGCGATTAGATCCTTAAAGTAAGCCACTGCAGACTTTACGGCCTCTTTGACCTCAACCATTTGCCTTCAGTGTACGACAATCAACTCGGGCTTAGCTCGATACTTCGACGGAACTTTGAGCCTGCTGCGTCTCGTATTAAAATCAGCAGAGCGCTATGACAAGTCACATCAAGGTAGTCGGGATTCTCCACATCGTAATGGGCGGATTTGGCCTCTTGGCCGGACTCGGCCTCCTGATCTTATTCGGGGGAATTGCGGGAATAGTCGGGGTTAGCAGTCACTCAAGCGACGATTGGATTGCCGTGCCCATCCTCGGGATCATCGGGACCATCATCTTTGTGGTGGCCGCCCTCCTATCTTTGCCGAGCATAGTAGCAGGTGTTGGCCTGTTGCAGTTTAAACCTTGGGCACGAATGTTGACCATCGTGCTATCGGTGTTGCACATCGTCAACGTGCCATTCGGCACCGCTCTGGGAGTTTACGGACTCTGGGCCTTACTAGCGCCAGGGACCGAGGCGCTGTTCCGCAGCCCCGGTCCGCAGATCCTTACTGCACCGAGATCGTAACGTCTTTCGTCACGCCGCCAGCCTGGAAATGAATCACATCCGACACACCCGCGCTTCCCAGCCGGACGAGCGCTTGGAACGCGCCGGGAACATCTGAATCGATCGAGACCACCCGGACTACCGAGCCATTCCCGGTTGTGAAACTTACAGTCGGCGCATCGCTCGTAGCCAATCCCTGCGCGTCGGTCACCCGCAATGTAATCGTCTGCCTGGTTAATGCCTTGCCGCAGCTTGGCGTGTCGCCGCAGCTGGGCGTATTTAGAATCGTAATATGGGCAGGCACTCCAGACGCGAGAGCATACCAGTACGGAATCTGCGCCATCACCGGACTCTGACCTCCTTGCACCTGAATAAATCCCTGATAAGTGCCCGGATCGAGGCTGGCTGCTGTCAATTGAACCGTCAGAGCTTGTGACTGCCCAGCGGCGATCTGGATGGTTCCGCTTGAAACTGTCGGAGCGGCACCCCCGCTCAAGGGAACAACCGAGATGGAGAACGTATCCGCGTTGGTGGAAAGATTTGTAAGGGTTAGCGACAACGACCCGTTCACCGGTGCTTGGGCCGTGCCGGAACCGAAATTTAGCGAAACCGGGGCAGCCGCAATATTGCTGAGGAGGGCGGCCTGCACGTTCAGAAAGCCCGAACCGCTCTGCTGGATCGCTGCGGGGGTCTTGAAGCCGGATGCGCTGTCGATCAGGAGAGAACGGTATTGCGCGGCCGTTAAGCCAGGACGAGCGGCCTTCAGCAATGCAGCGGCTCCGGCGACGATGGGAGCGGAGAAACTGGTTCCCTCTTCCACAACGTACCCGTCGTTCGCGCTGCCATCGTTTTTTAAGGGTGTAGCGGTTGAGATGCTGCTACCCACTGCAATCAGATCGGGCTTAATCGCCGTATCGGTGTGGGGACCACCGCTCGAAAAATCGCTGGTGTGGCTAGAATCCGCCGTGACTTGTTTAAAGAAAACCAGCGTCGCCGATACTTGCCCTCCTGCCAACTGCTGCTTTATGGCGGTCCCGTCCTGATTGCTCACCATAGATGCTGGCAAAGTAGCCGTTCCTACAGCCATATTGATCGGCGCGGGACTAGCCGATGTTGCATAAATCACAGCGGCTGATGCCCCGGCCTGGGCCGCATTGTTGATCTTGTCCTGGAAAGTGCAGGAACCCCTCAGAATTAAGACGATGCTGCCAGTTAAGCTCCCGACAGGTAGCGAGCTACACGCGAGACCACTTGCGTCCACGCTGCTGACATCGGTGAACGGTGCAGATATCGGTCGAACGGAATATGATCTATCACCGGGTAAGGCACGAACCTCGGGCGCGTCCCCGGCGGTGAGGGACACGTAGAATGTCCGGTCGTTGGCCATGCTGCCCACTGAAATCGCATTCGGAGAAGTACCCGGAGAGTTGATGGTGTCAGGATCCGGTCCAGTATTCCCTGCGGCAATTGTCACCAAGCAACCCGCGGCCACCGCAGCCTCAACTGCCGACACGAGCGGATCATCCTGGGGGCGCGAAGCAGCCGCGGATCCAAGGCTCAGATTGATCACGTCCATCCCGTCCGCAACTGCGTCGTCGATCGCCTTGATAATCAAGTCGGTCGGAGCACCGCCGGAGTCGGGAAACACCTTATAGTTGCCTAAATATGCCTTCGGGGCGACACCGGTGATGGTTCCGAAAGGCCCGGTATTCGTTAAGCCCGCTGCGCTCATTGCCACGCCAGTCCCATGGCCCTGAACGTCAAGCGCGCTCATCGCTCCAGAAGTAGCGTAACTTCGGGCCACGATGATCTTATTGTTCGTGTAGACGCGATCCGAATCCTGGCTGACGAGCGGAAAGCCTGGGGGTACGACAAGCGAGGGGTCCTGAAAACCTGGATGCGAGGAATCGATACCCGTATCGATGATCCCGATCTTCATTCCGACGCCAGCGTTGACCATGCCCCCGATCTGATTCCAGGCGTCAGGCACGTGCTGCAAAGGCAGCGCGTGATCCAGCATTGGCTGATACAGTCGCGCGGGATGCACTCTAATTACTCCGGGAATATCCATCAGCTCGTTTACCCGGCTCGTTGGCATGCCCACTACCAGCGCGTTCAACACGCCTTGCGTGCTACCCAGGACTTGCGCGCCACGCTGCTCCGCTAGCGGACGTGCTGCGGCATGTTGTGCGCGAATCTCGTCGCGGCGCGCGCGGAAGACCGAGTCAGACGCGTGGGCTCGATGGCCTCGGCGCGCAGCGTACGATGCAGCTGGCTCGCCGCTAAACTCCACGATAAAACGATCGGGAATAATTTGGCCGAACAGATTGATTCCGGCTAAGAAAAACAGGGCAGAGAGGGATGTGGCTTTTAGCATTGGCAGGGTTTTCAAAACACCAAGATATTAGTTCGACGCGTCAGCCGCCCGCGGGGGTTCAACTTTGTAAGATTGCTCACATCTCAGGAATTCCTGGGAGAAGCGCGCCATAATCGGTCAATGCACACAGAATGGAGCGGACGTTGGACCCTGATCACGGGAGCCAGCTCGGGCATTGGGAAGGCCTTCGCGGAAGACTTGGCGGCAGGGCATTCCAACTTAGTTCTGACATCCAGGCGCATGGATCGGCTCGAAGAGCTGGCCGCCAAGCTTCGTTCCACGCATGGAGTGAGCGTGAAATGCGTGGCCGCTGATCTCGAGCAGCCGCATGCTCCCGACGAGATTTTCTCCTTCACCCAAGCGAACAATCTCACCGTGGATTTCTTGATTAACAATGCGGGGTTCGGCACCTACGGCGAATTTGGAAACAGCGACGCGGCGCGCCAAGTGGCCATGCTGACTGTGAATTGCGCTGCCGTGGTCCATCTCACCCACCTCTATCTTCCGGGCATGATCGAGCGCCGAAAGGGAGACATCCTGATCCTGGCGTCGACGGCTGCGTTCCAGGGAGTGCCCTACATGGCTGTTTATGGGGCCACCAAGGGCTTCGACTTGCTTTTCGCCGAGGCCCTGGCCCAAGAGGTGAAGCGGTACGGGATTCGAGTGTGCGCGCTCTGCCCGGGAGCCACGGAATCGGAGTTTGGCGACGTAGCCAATGCGCCGCTGGATCGCATCGCCCGCCATTTGGAGAGCGCCGAAAAGGTGGTTCGCGTGGGACTGGATGCCCTGGTTGCCGGCAAGCATTCCGTGATCTCCGGGATTCAAAACAAGCTCAGCAGCGAAATTCAG
>JANXQZ010000507.1 GCA_025353235.1 Bryobacterales bacterium | reverse complement strand
CCGAACCAGGCGCTCTACCAGGCTGAGCCACGCCCCGAACCGCGAAAGGAAACACTCACATGATAGCATCCGGCGAAACCCGCTGCACTGTTCTGAACGCCCCGCCTAGAAGCCAACATATTGAACTTCTTCCTCCAGCTCAAATCCGAACCTCTCGCGCACACGATTCTTCAGAGCCCGGATGATCTCAACTAGCTCCGCCGCCGTCCCGTTCCCGGCGTTATAAATCAAATTGGCGTGGTACTCGGCGACATGAATATCCCCATTCGTCATTCCCTTCGCGCCTACTTGCTCTAGAAACCAAGCCGACGGCACCTTGCCTTCCCTGACCACATTCTCCGGAACCAACTCACGCACCGCCTGCGGCAATTCACTCAAAATCAGATTCTTAAAAATGCTGCCCGCGCACTTCATGGTTGGCGGATATTTTTCGTTTCGCACTCTTAGAATGTCATCGGCCGTTCGCTGCAGTTCGCTGGCTGAACCGCAATCCAGCCGCAGTTCCGCAGAGAAAACGATCCACTCCTTGCGGCGCTTGAAGACGCTCTCGCGGTACCGAAACCCGCACTCGGCGTTGTCGATCGCTCTCACCTGTTCTCCGTCTAAAAAACGAACGCTTCTCACTCGCTCCATCATGGAGTGGCCATACGCGCCAGCGTTCCCGTAGACGGCCGCGCCCACCGAGCCTGGAATACCGGTCATCGTCTCAAGTCCTTGCAGCCCGCGCGACGCAGTGTAGTCCACGAGACTCTGCAACTCCGCTCCCGCATCGGCCCGAACGCATGCGCCCTCATGTTGAATCCGCGATGCCGTGAAGCGCAGCACGATTCCTGGAAAACCTCGATCGGACACAATGAGGTTCGTGCCCCCGCCAATAACGACGAAAGCGCTCCCGCCGCTCCGAGCCGCGCTCAGCGCCTGCATGAAGCTAGTTTCGTCCGCAGTCTCGACGTAAAGCTCGGCGGGCCCCCCAATTCCGAAACGCGTATAGCGGCTCAGCGGCGCGTGTTCGATCAACGCTAAATTAGGAATCTGGGCGAGACGCAGCATAGTCTCTTCCTTGACGGCCATTCCTTCAAAGTATAGAGGAGCTTATCTTGCAATCGAGTTTTGCGGGCTTTCCGCCCGAAGCGCTTCAGTTTTTCCGAGACCTCGAACAAAACAACAACCGCGAATGGTTCCACCCGCGCAAGGAGCAATTTGAGCAGTTAATTCGAACGCCCATGCTGGACCTTGTCGGCGCGGTAAACGACGGGTTGGCCAAGTTCGCGCCTGACCACATTACGGATCCGAAGAAGGCCGTCTTCCGCATCTACCGCGACACGCGTTTCAGCCCCAATAAGACGCCTTACAAGGATCACATTGCAGCTTCCTTCCCTCGGCGCGGACTCGAAAAAGTGGGCGGAGCAGGCTTTTACTTCAGTGTGAACCACAATGTCGTGGAACTCGGGGGAGGCATCTATCATCCGCCCCCGGAAACTCTCCTGGCTGTTCGAACCCACATTGCCGCAACGCATTTGGAATTCCGCGAGCTTGCCGCCAATCGCAAACTGAAGAAGCTGATGGGTGAGTTGAAAGGGGAAGAACTGGCTCGGGCTCCCAAGGGCTTCGACACGGATGATCCAGCGCTGGACTTGGTGAAGAAGAAGGACTGGGTATTCTTCACCGAGTTAGAGCCTGCCCTGGCGACCAGTCCCAAGCTTGTGCACAATATAGTGACTCGCTTCGAGGCACTTGGGCCTGTGCTGGCTTACTTGAATCGTCCTCTCCTGAAAAGAAAACGTCGAGAGCTATGAATGTCTCCGTGCGGGGATGGTTTGTTGGGGAAAGGTCGCCGCACGGAGACCAGCTGCGTTGTTACTAAGACGAACGCATTCGGTATTCTGTTAGTTCCATAAAGAATAAAATCCTGATCATATGCTTCGATTCGCCGGCTGCCTGCTCCTGATTGCGCTTGCCGGTTGCACCGCCCCTCCACCATCGCCCCTTCGCGGAGTGATCGATATCCACGTTCATTGCGATCCCGACAGCGTTCCCCGTTCCATCAACGCCGTCGACTTGGCAAAACTTGCGCGTGACCGGGGCATGCGCGCCCTGGTCCTCAAGAATCACTACGAGCCTACCGCGTCTCTCGCGTACATAGTGCGAGAACAGGTGCCGGGCCTCGAAGTGTTCGGCGGAATCGATCTTAACCGAGCCGTCGGCGGGATTAATTCGGCTGCAGTAGAGCATATGATACGGGTCAAGGGCGGGCTTGGCCGGGTGGTGTGGATGCCCACCTTCGACGCCGAAAATCAGGTCCGGTACTCCAAGGAGCATCGTCCTTTTGTCTCCATTGCGAAGGACGGAAATTTGTTGCCCGAAGTTAAAGAGGTCATCGGCCTGATTGCGCGCAATCAGTTGGTGCTGGCCACGGGGCATTCTTCTCCGGAGGAGTGCCTCATGTTGATCCGAGAAGGGCGCTTGCAAGGCGTGCAGCACATGGTGGTGACTCACGCGCTGGTGGCTCCCGTCGGCATGACGGTTTTGCAGATGCAGCAAGCGGCCAAGCTGGGCGCGTATATCGAGTTTGTTTATAACGCGCTCATTGGACCAGGCAAGAGCTTAGATATTGGGCAATATGCGGACGCCATTCGCAAGGTCGGAGTGGAGCATTGCATCCTGTCGAGCGATCTGGGCCAAGTCGGCAATCCCCTGCACCCGGCAGGACTGCTGGCATTCTTCGCCGAGCTGAGAGAGCGCTCGTTTACGGAGCGAGAGATCGACCGAATGAGCAAAGAAAATCCGGCTCGCCTGCTCGGCCTGACGAATTAGGGCAATGACTTACATGCCAAGTCAGATGCCCTCAGGCAGCGGTGGGCGTGGAATAGTTTTATTGGCAGACAGGAGGGGCTTCATGACTTGAGACGTAATGCACGAGGGACCGAAACGCCTACCCCGCGAAGGTGTAACGTTGTCTAGCTGATGTATCCACAAGAAATGCCTGCTACGAATTGCGAACAGCGTCCGAAAACCGTCTTGCTCGAAATGCCGGTCGTTAGTGAGAACCGCCGTCAGCCCTTCCTTGCGATGGTCTTCATCGAAATACAATCGACCAGGCTGTAGCCCTTATCATGGCGGCCCCAATAGAGCCGCAAACCGGCTAGAAAAGACTCGCGGCTTTTGTGGAATCACCCGAATGACGGAACTCGCCAGCATGTCCTAAACCGTTTCCGCCACTTCGCGGCGAAGCAGTTCGGGCGCGGTAGAGAAAAAGTTGAGGTACTCGGTCAGCACTTCGTCGGTAGTGATGATACGTGATGTTTTCTTGGGCCACCCGTAGATGTAATGATCGTGCTGACTCGCGTCGTCCTTGGGCATTGCCGCTATGATTTCAGAGGGTACGCTGCGCATGCGGGCGAGAACGATGTCTGCGGCAGTTTTCAGGGGATGCTTGCCCGCGGCGGATCGGAGGTGGCCAACCGATTGAGCCAGGCATGAAGGCTAAGGCCTTCACCGGGAACGGCTCGCGGCTGCTGGGCTTAAAATAACAATGTAAGCGTCATGCCTCTCTATCAAGTGCACCGCCTGAAAGAAGCTCCCCGCCTTCAGTTTCGCTGGGCGCCGCACACCAGCGGAGTGACCACAGTGAAGCCGAAAGACTACGAACAATCCGAGACCGTGGAGTCCGATACGCCCTACGGAGCCTGGCAAACACTGCGCGAATCCGAGCATCCTCTCGAGTTGGGGGATATATTAGAAAGCGACGGGGATCAACTGCGCATCTGCAAATACGTTGGCTTCGAAGAGGCGCGCTGGTTTGTGCCGGAGCCCGAGGCAAGAGGTACTATTTAGAATCTATATGTTTGCCGATCCGATCCCCACGGAACGGATCAACTCATTTGCATTGGTAAGCTATATTCCCGAGCCCTTGTCTGGCTTCCTGAATCGCTTGCGTCAGGAGTTGGTTCCCAATTGTTTTCTCCGCGCTCACGTCACAGTCCTTCCTCCGCGTCCCGCAAGTGCCCCGTGGGAAATTGCTCTAGAGCAAATTCGTGAGGCGGCCCGGAGCTTTGGTCCATTCGACGTAACGGTGAGCGGCGTGGAGGTCTTTCCGGTTTCCGATGTCATCTTCATTTCCGTCGGCAAAGGGGAGCAGGAGCTTCGCCACATGCACTCTGCGATGAATGCTGGCGGACTGAAGTTTCATGAGCGGTATCCGTATCATCCCCATATCACCCTCGCCCAGGATCTGAAATGCGATGAGCTGGACGAGTTAGTTCACGCGGCTCGAACTCGCTGGCCGGAGTTTGAATTCCCGCGCACGTTCCGAGTTGAGACGCTTACGTTCGTTCAGGCCACGCGCTATAAAACGTGGGTGGATCTAGGCGAGTGTCCACTATCAGGAAACGTCGCTAGCGGACTTTAATCTTCGTCGGGTCAAGAGCATGGAAAACAGAACCACATACATTGGATCGGTTGGGAAGCGATAGCGGTTGTTCTCGAAGCTCGACAGGAGCGTAGTGGTGCCCATGACGAAAAGGATATGGAACAGCAGGTACAACAGCAGCGCAAGTTGTGGCCTGTTCAGGCTTCCAGTCCGCCATCCCGTCCAGGCGGCAAATACACCCCAAGCGAGCAGCAGTGGGACCATCACAATCAGAAAGCTGCCTGTGTACAGGATCAGCTTCGCGCCCGCGCCTTGCGCCTTCAATTCTCGAAGCCCCTTACGAGTGGTCTCCAGGAATTGCCCATAGACCAACACGTTCATGGGTCGCTCTAGCCAACGGATCGCGGCCCGGTTTTCCTCGAAATGGAAGAAGTCGCTGGGCGGCAGAAAATAA
>JANXQZ010000492.1 GCA_025353235.1 Bryobacterales bacterium | reverse complement strand
GCGGGAGCAGCGGCCACGGGGGTGACGACGCGCGGGGCGGCGGACACCGGAGTCACGGCATTGCAGGCGTCCTGGAAAAAGCCGGGAGCCTCTAAGATGACCGCTCAGGTTACCGATCAGGCGGCTTTGGTGAAACGTTCTCTCGACGAGATGAGGCCGCTGTTTACTGCGCGAAATTTCTTTGACGCGCCAAGTCCCGAGGACCGCAAGGCTGAATTCGAGAAGCCCGAACCGGACTTCGTGCTGCCCTCGTTGCCGCAGCGGATTTCGCAGCAGGTTCAAGGGTTGGAATCGTATGCGGCCGCTCCCAGCGAGAGCCAGATGAAGCAGATCGCGTTAGCTAAGGCTGCAGTTAGTGGCGCGGCTCAGGCGACGGAGAAGTTGGTGGCGGAAGTGAACAAATTAAATGAGGCTATGAACGCGGCGAAGGTGCCGTTCGTGGCCATCCCATAAGCTACCGCGGCTGACCATAGTACGCTTCCGGACCATGCTTGCGCAGGAAATGTTTATCTCGGAGAGTGTCCGATAATCCGCGCGCTCCGGCATCGATCATGAGCGTGTGATAGGACATCCAGGCCACCTCTTCCAGGATGACCGCGTTGTGGGCCGCAGCGCCCGCCGATGGTCCCCAACAGAAAGGGGCATGCCCGGCCACGAGCACGGCCGGCACGGCTAAGGGGTCGAGCGTTTTGAAGCGGCGCACGATGGCTTGGCCGGTGTTCCACTCGTACTCCGATTGAATGTCGGCATCTTGCATGACTTCAGTGACGGGCACAGGTCCGCGAAAATAATCGGCGTGCGTGGTGCCGAGACATGGGATTTCGCGCCCTGCCTGCGCCCAGGCGGTGGCGTAGCGTGAATGCGTGTGGACCACTCCGCCGAGGGACGGAAACGCTTGGTAGAGCGCGACGTGAGTGGAGAGGTCAGAGGATGGCCGCAAGTCACCATCGACGATCGCGCCTTGCAGATCTGTGATCACCATGTGCTCGGGCTTGAGCGCATCGTAGGCGACGCCGCTCGGCTTAATTACAATCAGCCCTTCCTCGCGGGAGATTCCGCTCGCATTGCCGAACGTGTACAGCACCAGCCCGCGCCGAACTACCTCCAGGTTCGCTTCAAGCACCTCTTCGCGCAGACGTTGCAGCCTCATATTCCGCTCCTGACTTGCGTGGCGATCCGCCGCAGCGACGGAAGAACGGCGTTGCACCCGTAAGTAAAATACAGTTCGCGATAGATGGGAAATAGTTGGTTGTAGGTTTCCACGGAATCCGGATCGGGCTCGACAGTCGTGAAGCTTGGGCAGAGCGCGTCCTGCGCTGCTTCGATGGTCGGAAAAACGCCTGCGGCGAGAAATGCAAAAATCGCTGACCCGAGACTCGTCACGTCTCCCTTGGGGATCAGCACGGGCTTGTTCAGCACGTTGGCGTACACGCGATTGAGTGTCGGGTTACGTTGCGGAATGCCGCCTGCGTTGATTACGCGGTGTATGGGCACGCCATGATCGGCCATGCGATCCAGAATTATGCGCGTGTGGAAAGCGGTGCCTTCGATGGCGGCGAAGAGTTCGTCCTGAGCGGTGTGGTTCAGACGCCAGCCGAGCGTCATGCCGCTGAGCTCCGGGTTCACCAACACGGTGCGGTCGCCGTTATCCCAGGTGAGACGGAGCAGCCCTGTTTGGCCAGCTGTATACTTTTCCAGTCCTTGCGACAACGCCGCGACGGTCGAACCCGCCCGCAGTGCGATGGCTTCGAAGATGTCTCCCGTAGCAGACAGTCCAGCTTCGATGCCGGCGTATCCGGGATGCACCGATCCTTGCACCACGCCGCATACGCCGGGAATCAGGCCGGGATTCGAGCTGATCGCGATGATGCAGGTGGAGGTGCCGATCACGTTCACCACGTCGCCCAGTCGCACTCCTGCGCCGATGGCATCCCAATGCGCATCGAATGCACCTACGGGGA
>JANXQZ010000488.1 GCA_025353235.1 Bryobacterales bacterium | reverse complement strand
GATGCAACTAGTGGTGTCAACGGCTCCATACAATAGAAGTATCGGCAATTCCATGAGATACCTTATACTCCTTTCGCTCGGTTCCATCCTGGCTCTCAAGGCTGCGGAGGACAAAAAGCTCAAGATCGAAGAACCTGCGCTGGCCCAATCGGAGGACGGGTTGCCGATTCTCTCCGGCTACAAGATGCTCCCCGGAGACTTGGTCTTTTTCAGTTGCAGGGTGTCTGGATTTGCGCGCCAAGGAGACGAGCCGCCGAAAATGTTCCTCTCGTACCAGATTGAAGCGCGAGATCCAAAAGGGATTTCGATTTTGCCCGTGGAGACCGGCAAGGTCGCGGCTGACCTTGCGGCGGAGGACAAAGACTGGCGGCCAAAGATTAGGCACACCATCGCGCTCCCGCCGATGGCCGATTCAGGCGCGTATTCCGTGATCGTCAAGGTGAAGGATGAATTTTCCAAGACGGAGGCTGAAACAACCATTCCGCTAACTGTTCAGGGCAGAGACGTGCCTGCAAGCGTGACCCTCGTAGTCAGAAATTTTCGATTCTTGCGGAGTGAGGACGATAAGAACCCCCTGCAAGTTGCGGCATACCGGCTGGGGGACACAGTTTGGGCCCGATTCGATATGACGGGTTATAAGCTTGGCGATAAGAATCGATTCGACGTCGAATATGGGCTCCGGGTTCTCAAGCCAAGCGGGGAGACCACATACGAACAGGCCCGGGCGGCGGACGAGAAGAACGAATCATTCTACCCGCAGCGGCATACGCCAGGCATCCTTAGTCTCAATCTGCCGAAGGATTTGAAGAAGGGTCAGTACACGGTGGTGCTTACCGTCCGAGATAATCTTGGCGGCCAGACCTATGAGACGCGGCAGAAGTTCGACGTCGAGTAGCCCAGTTCGTTTTGAAAAACGGGTCGACAAGCAAACTTACGAGTTCACCGTCTTAAGCGCAGCATCGATCACACCGCTGTTAGCCTGAGCCCACTTTTCATAGTCGGCCAAAATGGATTGCACCTTGCCAAAATCGAACGCGGTGTAGATGCCATTCCCTTTAATATGTTGTTCGATTCGAGCAACCTGCTCGCGAAAAGTTTTACAGTTCTTGTAGTATTGCTCGATGTTGCTCATTCCTTAGGGTACCCTTTCTCGCGATCTCTTTTGTTCCGCGGGCTGGCTGGAACGTCGGCTGCAGCCAGGATTGGCTGCTCCACATTCACCGCAGAGGGAGGAAGAAATCAGGATCGCCCTAAGCGCTAGTCAGGCCGAGTCGAATGGCATACCTCGTCAATTCATTCGACGTGTGCACTCCAAGCTTGCGCATCAAGGTCTGCTTGTGGAACTCGGCAGTCTTAATCGAGATATTTAGATGGGTTGCGATGTCTCTCGCCGAGCGGCCTTCCGCTACCAATTGCAACACTTGGTGCTGCCGAAAAGTCAGCGAATTGCGCAGGCTCTCATGCGGCTCAGTCCCGTACACGCCAGCTTGCCCTTCCCAGTCCGAGATCAAGGGCGTGACATAAGTTTTCCCTGTCATTGCCGTCCGAACAGCAGTGACTATCTCCGCTGCGGCTGAGCGCTTCAAGAGATATCCCGACGCTCCCAGTCGCAAGGCTTCGCGCACATAGGTCAAGTTCGCGTGCATGGTCAGGAAAATCAGCTTGATCTTTGGATTCTCCGCAAGAATGGTTCGCGCCGCTTCGATACCGTTCATTACTGGCATGGAGATATCCAGCAGCACAGCGTCGGGCCGCAGGGATCGCGCCGCTTCTACGGCCTGCAGCCCGTTGTCAACTCTTGCCAATAGATCGAAATGCGGCTCCAGCAAGTGCCCCAACCCTTCGGAGACGAGCGTGTGATCGTCGGCAAGCACGATGCGGAATCGATGTTCATGTGACATGGACTAAAGCGTTTCAGACCTCGCTGAAGAATGATCAAGCGGAATATGGACGGTCAGTTCGGTGCCGGAGCCAGGGCGCGAGTTGATGTGCACGTCGCCCCCCACCAGGCGGATTCGCTCCTCAATGCTGGTAAGTCCCAGGGTTCCCCGTCCTCTCGCCTCGGAGGGTACGAACCCGATGCCGCCATCGGTTACTTTCAATTGAATGCCTTTGTCGGACCCTACCAAAGCCACTTCCGCCAACTTTGCCTGGGAGTGTTTTGCAACATTTCTCAGGGCCGCCTGCGTGACGCGATATATGGCCAGCGCCACATCGGCTGGGATGTTTTGCTGAACGCTCGACTGGACAAAGTTGACCTGAATTCCTTCGCGCTTCAAGAAATCGCCGCAGTAGGATTCGAGGGCAACCACCAGTCCAAGATCGTCCAGAACGGAAGGATGCAGCTGGTACGCGATCCGTCGAAGATCGTCGGACAGTTCGCTTACCTTCGCCCGAAACGAGCGCAAGTACTCGCTCATTTTGGCGGGGGGAAGCGACTTCCTTTCCAGGCTTTCGGACTCCATCTCCAGCAGGACCAGCTTCTGATTCAAGTCGTCATGCAACTCGCGGGACAACTTGCGCCGCTCATCCTCCTGGGCGGCAATCAAACTTTGCGTGAAGGCTCGCAAACTCCCAGGCATGCGCGATTGGCTGTCAGCGGGTCCGCTGGTTGGTCCGATATGCTGCGCCGCGCCGTCCCGAATTCCATGCGAATGCGAATCGAAGGCGGCGTTGCCAGGCTCAAGATCCACCAGGACCAAAACTACGCCGTCGATCTTGTTGTCCTCGGTCCGGTAAGGCCGAACGCGCAAGGAAAAGCGCCGGTTGTTCCAATCGCGCACTTCGCTTGTTTTGGGCACCAGATTCTCGCTTACGTCCAGCAGCAAGTCCGGAAGATTCGGAATGTCGAAGTTAAATTTGATATCGCTGATAGGCCGCCCGATATCGGAAGGAATCAGATTCAGAATCTTCTCGGCGACCGGCGTGAAGCGGCGAATCCGCAGATCGTTCCCCATCATGACGATGGGAGTGTTCACGTTGCTGAGCAGGTTGACGAGATCGTTTCCCACCTGCGCGAGTTGCAGGTTCCTCGTATTCATCTCCTCGTTCACCGTATTTAACTCTTCGTTCGAAGACTGCAACTCCTCCTTGTATGTCTCCAGTTCCTCGTTCGTGCTTTGCATCTCCTCATTGCTGGTCTGGATCTCTTCGTTCGCCGATCGCAGTTCCTCGTTCGAAGTCTCCAACTCCTCGATGATGGAATGCAGATGTTCCTTGGTGACTTGCAATTCGCGGCGCAGCTCGACGTTGGTCCGCTCCAGGACGGTGGGACCGGACTTCCGCGCTTTCGTCTCAAGCGCCTTCTGCCCTGGTCCGCCCGGCTGCTCGGCTGGCTCAAAAGAGATCAGGTACAGGCGTTCCCGGCTGATGCTTCGTTGATACGGGATCACCTCGAGATTGAAAGCGAGCATGCCGCCTTCATGGCGGACTTGCAGGCCTTCGCTGCGCACCGTGGATTCTTCATTGCGAGCTCGCGCGATGGCGTTTCGCAATTCCAGCGCGATGCCTTCGCGCGCCATCCTTAACAGGTTCAGACTGGCAGCGCCGGAAGCCGGTTCCAAAAACGCCCCCGTACGGCCGCGAAACTGCAGAATCGTGAGTCCGTCGTCCACCACAACGCCGGGCGGCGCATATTTGGCGAGCGCGAGGCGATCGGCTTCGTGCAGGATATCGGTGTCGCTCCAGTTTTCGAGTATCCGGGCCGGAACGGGCAGGGTTAGAGCCTTGTCAGCCAAAGAGCAATCTACTGGCACGCGCTTGTCCGCCGGGCGGCGCTCATAGATCTTATTTTTCTTATCGATGATCGTGAACAGGTCTTGATAAGCGCTGATGGTTTCCGAACAGCCCAGCACCAAATACCCCGAGGGTTTCAGGGCGTAGTGGAAAATTGGAACCACCACCCGTTGCATCACCGGGCCAAAATAGATCATCACGTTGCGGCAGCTGATCAGATCAAGCCTGGAGAACGGCGGGTCTTTCGCCACGTTCTGGCGAGCGAAAATGCACATTTCGCGAATCCGCTTGCTAATCTGATATCCGTTTTCCACCTTGGAGAAAAACTTGCGCAGCCTCTCGGGAGAAACGTCCTGGGCGATATTCGGCCCGTAACTTCCGGTCCGAGCGCGATCCAGCGCGCTGTCGCTGATGTCGGTTCCAAAGATCTGGATCAACGGCGCTGGAGAGCGCTGCTCTTGTACTTCGATCAGCGCCATCGCGATGGAGTAAACCTCTTCCCCGGTGGAACAGCCCGGCACCCAGATTCGGATCGGGCCGTTGTCGGCCGCACCGGATAAGAGCGCCGGGAGCACGTCGTCCTTCAAAGCCTCGAAGACTTCCGGGTCGCGCAGGAAG
>JANXQZ010000480.1 GCA_025353235.1 Bryobacterales bacterium | reverse complement strand
TACCCTTGTTGTCATCGGGAGGAACGGGGCAGGTGTCGTGGTCCATCGTTTCAGGCGCGCTTCCGATCGGCTTGTCCGTATCCGGAAGTGCGATCACCGGAACTCCGACTGGTCCGCCCGGCACTTTCAATTTTGTGATCGAGGCGCAGACGGCCGACGAGGTGGCAACCCTCAGTTGTTCGCTCACCGTAGCTGGCCCGAGATTGCAGATCACTAGCGTATGTCCGACTAATGGGGTTCAAAACGCCCCCTACGGACCGTTCCCGCTTACGGCGATCGGGAGTTTGGGTTCAGTGGGCTACACCTTCGCATTGACCCAGGGCAGCCTGCCGAACGGAGTGAGCATCAACGGAAACGCAATCTCAGGCACGCCCACCGTCTCAGGACCCTTCAGTTTCACGGTAGGAGTCACCAGCGGGACCCAAACTGTCTCGGGCAACTCGTGCAGTATCGTGATTGCACCACCCGCGCTTCAGTTGACGGGGGTTTGTCCGGCTAATCCGGTGCTCTCCGGCGCGCCGATCTCGATAACGGCTTCGGCGACAGGCGGCAAGTCTCCCTACATCTTCAGTTTCGTAGCGCCTCCATGGCTCACGTCGGCCGGTACGGCAACCGGAGCAACCCTGTCGGGAACGGCCGGCGATCCTGGAACCTATACCGCTTCCATTACGGTCAACGACAGCGCGCAATCCCCGTCGGCGAGCTTCAGTTGTCCGCTCATAGTGAGTGCCTTGCCGCCCTTACAGCTTACCGGCACATGTCCGGCCAGCCCCGTTGCACCCAACGCGGCGATTAACGCAAGCTTTGGCGCGCAAGGCGGGAAATCCCCCTACACCTTTATGGTGACTGGCTTGGCTGGGCTGTCCCTCAGCACTGTTACGGGCTCCTCGACGAACCTAACCGGGGCTGCTCCCGCTACGCCGGGGAACTATGCGTTCACGATCAGCCTGCAAGACAGTTCCGGCGCCGCTCCGGCGACTTTGAACTGTCCTGTGGCGGTGCAGCTTGCTCCGTTGCAGATTACGGGAACATGTCCGGCTGCGACGCTGAGCCTGCCTGTCAATCTTTCGATACCCCTGGGCGGAAGCGGCGGACAGCCGCCCTATTCGTGGACCTTCAGCGGTCCGGCATTTCTCGGTTTGAGTCCGAACACCGGCCCGTCCACTACGGTCACTTCCACGGGCCAGCCGTCCAATTCGGGTCCTTTCTCGTTCACGGTCACGCTGAATGACGGAGCGAACTCGCAACCCGCGACGCTGGCGTGCAGTTCCACCGTGCAAGCTCCCCCGGTTCCGACCATAACCATCGGCGGACTGACGACGCCGACGAATCTGTTCCAGCCAACGTTCATTTCGCTCCAGCTTGCGGCCCCCGCTCCGGTGATGCTCACCGGGATTGTGCAGCTCAGTTTCATTCCGAATGCCTTCGGGTTGACCGACAACCCGCAGGTGGTCTTCGAGGGCCGTGACGCAAGCGTTACCGGTCGCCAATTCGCATTCACCATTGCGCCCGGGCAAACGACGATCACCCTGCCCGCACTCCAGCCCGGCACGGTGGCGGGAACCATTCGACTCGAAATCATCCAGCTGATGGATGGAACGCGGGACGTATTGCCTACCCCGCATCCTGTGGGAGCAATCGTGATTCCGCAGCTCGCGCCGGTAGTGGCGGCGCTGGATGTCACGTTCGCAAACGAGACCGATGCCGGGTTCGACGTAGTGATTTCAGGCTACGCGACTCCGCGCGATGTGAAGACGGTCACTCTGTCGTTCACAGCGGCAACAGGCGCGACCCTGGACGGGACTACGTCGTTTACTGTCGATGTCAGCGGATTATTCAGCCAGTTTTACAGCTCACCGGCCTCGCAGTTGACAGGGAGCATGTTTACGAACTTCCACATTCCGGTAATCATAACGGGAGACAAGACGGCGATTGGCGCAGTAACGGTGTCGATTACCAACTCGGTGGGTGCGGCAACGCCGATTACGAAGACGCGCTGAGAAAAAAAAGGGCGAACGGACTCGATCCGTTCGCCCCACAACTGACTGTGTGAGCTTAAGCTGCGGTATCAAGCGGACGGTCTCTCAACAGCGAGAGCCGATCCGAAAGACCCGGAATCGTAGCCGACAGAACATCCTCTACCCGAGTCGCAAAGATAAACTCCATCTCCTTGCGCACCTGCTCCGGCAGTTCCTTCAGATCCTTCTGGTTCGCGCGGGGCATCACAATGCGCGTGATTCCGGCCCGTCGCGCGGCCAGCACTTTCTCCTTCAAACCGCCGATGGGAAGCACCAGCCCCGTAAGGGTCACTTCGCCCGTCATGGCTGTGTCGCTCCTGGCGGGAAACTTCGTATACAGCGAAGCTAACGCGGTGGCCATGGTGACGCCAGCCGAAGGTCCATCCTTGGGAATCCCTCCCGCAGGGACGTGAATGTGAACACCGGAGTTCTTGAAGACGGCGG
>JANXQZ010000458.1 GCA_025353235.1 Bryobacterales bacterium | reverse complement strand
GCGCCGTGAACGCCGCTCGCCGCAGCGAGATGCTGGCTTCCAGTTCGAAGGACTATCAGAAGTCCGTCTATCGGCCGAACGAGTACGATAAGTTATTGGACGCCAACAACCTGGATTTTAAATCGGATTTCGTTTTTCGCTCCTGCCCCATCAAGGGCTTGCCGTGAAGCTGAAGTTGGCGCTTGCTCTGCTGGCAGCATCTCTTTGCGTATCTGCTGTGCCACCTCGTTTCGCTGGAGCCTGGGCCTGGACGGGCCCTCAAGGCGCGGCCTTTCAGGTCACGCTTCATGAGGACGGAGGCAAGATCTCAGGGGACATGACCGGCACCGCTTTCAAAGGAAATCGCGTGTCTATGGGCGTGGTCTCCGGAACTGCCAACGGCAACTCGGCCCACTTGGAGTGGAGCTTTAAAGACGGCGATCAAGCAGGGCCCGTGGCGGGCACGGCAACGCTGGATCGGGTAAATGCCACGCTCCGCTGGAAGCTGAATTACGACGGAAAGGAAGATTGCTGGTTTCCGCGCGCCGCCGTTCTGAAACGCAAACTGAAGTGAATTCCCTTGCGTTCCTGCGCCTCTTGCAGTTTGCAGACAGCGCACTCCCCGTCGGAGCTGCCGCGCACTCCTTTGGACTGGAAAGCCTGGTGGCGGACGGAACTCTCACAGTGCATCGTCTTCCGGAATTCCTCAACGCTTACCTCGAAGAGACTGGATCCCTGGAGGCTGGTTTTTGTCTGCGCGCGCATGCTTGCGACGCTGCCGAGGAGTGGATCGAGTTGAATGGCGAGTTTAGCGCGTGGCGTCCAGCGCGGGAGAGCAGGGCTGCCAGCCTCGCGTTGGGCCGCCGTTTCCTGAAGCTCGCGGCTTCCCTCATGCCTATCCAATTCGAGGGCGCTGAAACGCATCTCTGTGCAGCCTTCGGACAAGTGGGCCGCGTTCTCGGGGCTGATCGCGAGACAACCGCGATGGCCTACCTGCATCAGAGTATCGCCGCGTTGGTGTCTGCGTGCCAGCGCCTCCTGCCGCTCGGGCAAGCGCATGCGAGCCGTCTCTTGTGGGACGTCAAGCCGTCGATCATGGCCTGCCTTAACGCTCCGGAGCAGCTATGTTTTATGCCTGCCTTGGACATCTCTTCCATGCGGCATCCATCCCTCACAACTCGACTCTTCATCTCATGAATACATGGAGAGCTCGATGGCTTTCTTATGCGCCTTGGAGTGAGCTTGGGAAGAGTAATGCGATTCGGCTGAGAGGATCGCTGCTTTGCACTACGACATCCTGATTTCTTCTCCGCTCGCGACGTATTTGGTTGCCGCTGCCTTGTGGGGCAGCCAATCTTGGCTGCAGCCGGCTTTCCAGCCGGCCTCGGCGCCTGTCAACTCCGTGTTCATGACGTGCTAGCGGAATGGCTGCGGTAGGCCGCCTGAAAGGCGGCTGCAGGCAAGATTGCCTGCCCCACAGACCAGCAAAGCCGCAAGGGTTGGCGGCCAATCGCGCTACTCGCGTGAGGCAAAGGGAAAGGATGTCTGTCAATTAAGGTGGAGAAAGGTGGATTCTGAATGACGTCGCTGCTCAGCCTCAATTTCGAGAAGGACGAAACACGCAACGCAACCATTCTCCACATCGCCGATCAGAACCCGCCTTGGAAAGTAGTCCGCGCCTTTCCTCTAGACCACGGACAGACGCTCGTCCACCTCAACAACGTGTCGGGCGGAGTGCTCGGCGGCGACGACCTTCAACTGCGTATCGATCTCGGCCCACTCGCATCCGCACAAATCACCTCCACTGGCGCAACGCGCGTCTATCGTACACGCGAGGGCGCGCAGCCAGCTCGTCTTGTATCCACCTTTCGCCTCGCCCCCGGAGCAATGCTCGAGTTGCTGCCCGATCCCGTGATCCCCTTCGCGGGATCGAGCCTCGAGCAGCGGACACTCATATCCCTGGCGCCAGGTGCCACGCTCTTCTGGTGGGAAGTGCTCACGCCGGGACGGGAGGGAGCTGGTGAGCTATTCCTCTACAACGATTTGCGCATGGAAACCCGCATCGAAAGCGGAGGGATGCCGATCCTGATAGAACGATTTCACCTCCAGCCGGCCAAGCGGCCGCTCCATTCCTGCGCCCGCTTGGCCGGTTTCCGCTATCTGGCATCTCTCTATATTTGCCGAGGCGCCGAACCGGATGCGCGCTGGATAGAACTGGAGAAGCTCCTCTCGCTCATCGCCTACGAATTAACCGGCGATGCCGATGAAGTACGATGGGGAGTTAGCGTTTTGCCGCGAGATGGATTGGTGGTGCGCGGATTGAGCCAAACAGGCCATCTCCTGCAA
>JANXQZ010000397.1 GCA_025353235.1 Bryobacterales bacterium | reverse complement strand
CCATGATCAAGAAAATTGTTAAGCCGGACCAGATCAACGAAGTGATGCCGGATGCCGACGTAGTGTTCATCTCAGCGCCCGATACTCCCATGAGCCACAAAATGGTGGGACCCAAGCAATTCGATCTGATGAAAAAGGGAGCTTACTTTATTGCCGTCAGCCGGGGCGGCATCTACGATATGAACAGCTTGGTGAAAGCGCTGGATGAGCAGAAGCTAGCGGGTGCCGGAGTGGACGTGGTGGATCCCGAGCCTCTGCCGGCCGGTCATCCGCTTTGGAAATTCCCGAATACGATCATCACTCCGCATATTGCCGGGCGGTCCGATAAAGATCGGGGACGCATGATTGGCACAATCAAAGAGAACATTGCGCGCTTCGTGGATGGCCAGCCGCTGGTCAACATCGTGGATAAGCAGAAAGGGTACTAGCAGGTGCTCTTCGATCAGACGATGTAACCAGCGCACGGGTCAAAGGCTAGATTGCTCTCATTCGCCACGGGCTTGCAGGAGGCCTAATGGACGTCTTGCAATTTACACTGCTAGTCGCGGCGGGATCGTTCGGGGCGGGGCTGCTTGGATCGCTCACTGGCTTGGGTGGCGGAGTCGTGCTCGTCCCCATGCTGACCCTGGCCTTCGGAGTCGATCTCCGCTATGCCATCGGGTCGTCCCTGGTTTCGGTAATCGCCACCTCTTCGGGAGCTGCGTCTTCTTACGTGCGCGAAGGCTACTCAAACATCCGCGTGGGAATGTTTCTGGAGATCGCCACCAGCATCGGCGCGTTGTTCGGCGCGTATCTGGCCACCCGCATTCCAACCGCTGCCATCGCGGTAATATTCGGCCTCGCGCTCCTCTACTCTGCCTGGGATTCGTTCCGCTCCCGGAAAGACGAGGGCGACGTGAACACCACGCCGAACCCGATCGCCGTCGCTCTAAGACTGGACTCGTCCTATCCAACTCAACAAGGGCCCAAAACATATCACGTCCAAGCCGTGCCCCTTGGATTCGGGATGATGATGGGCGCGGGCACGCTCTCAGGACTCCTCGGCATCGGGTCGGGCGCGATGAAAGTGCTGGCCATGGATCGAGCCATGAAGCTCCCCTTCAAGGTCTCCACCACCACCAGCAATTTCATGATCGGAGTTACGGCCGCAGCCAGCGCGGGCATCTACTTCAGCAAGGGCTACATTGATCCAGGATTATCTATGCCCGTGATGCTCGGCGTGCTGGCCGGTTCAATGCTCGGGGCCAGGATTCTGATGCGCGCCCAAGTTCGCACCCTGCGCCTGGTGTTCGGCGTGGTCTTGCTAGCCATGGCCGTCCAGATGATCTACAGCGGGGTCTCGGGCAAGCTATGAATGATGAGAAGGTGGAGCGGATCATCGGACACCTGCTTCGTGCCGGCGTGATTCTCTCGGCTCTAATCGTGGCCGCTGGTGGAGCCCTGTATCTCAGCCATCACGCGCACGAGATCCCGGATCATGGCGCGTTCCGTGGTGAACCTAAAGCGTGGAGTACGCTAGCAGGTCTCTTCTCGACTTCCACAGCGACCAGCGGACGCGCAATTATCATGACCGGACTACTGGTGCTCATCTTAACTCCGGTCGCCCGCGTAGCGTTTTCTCTAATCGCGTTCACTCTGGAAAGGGATTGGATGTACGTGGCAGTCACCACCGTCGTACTCGGGCTGCTTACCTACGGCCTGATGACGTCACTTGTAGGGCAGGTTGTCAACCTGCGGCCGATTGTCAATCGGCCCCTTGCCAGCCATCTTGCGAAAGCGAATAGGAGCATACATTCGTCCGAGTGCGTTGGGGCTTACGCCTCCCCAGTAGAGCATCTGCATCACCGCCCATCGGACGAAAGTCCACGTGAAACTGCGGCCCTCAAACCGTCGGGACGAAGTCATCAGTCGGCACGGCAGGTGGACGAAACGTCCGCTGCGCTTCAGTCGCTTGACCAGGTCCAGGTCCTCGAAGATGGGGTAGGGTGCAAATCCGCCAACACCTTCATAAGCTGCGCGGCGAACGAAGATGCCCGAGTCTCCATAACACAGACCGAGCTTCCGAAAGTGAGGATACATTCTGGTCAGCAAACTCGCCGGACGAGTCTCGCCGTCGAAGCCCAAGGCAAAGTTGCCGCCAATCACAGCAGGGTCTTGCAGAGCCTCCAGCATATGGTCCAGAGCGTCAACGGGGGGAAAGGTATCCGCATGTACGAACCACAAGACCTCGCCGTGAGCCGCAAAGGCACCCGCATGCAACTGAACGCCTCGACCGGGAGCCGTGCAAATCACGTTCACTCTTCTCTCCCGCAGGACATTCACAGTGGCATCCGAACTCCCGCCATCCACCGCGATCAACTCCACGTCGCCTCTCAAACAAAAAAGGGCATCCAGCGTAGCGCCGATGCCCTTTTCTTCGTTGAGAGTGGGAACGATGACCGAAACGGTCAAAGCCTTACTGCTGTTTTTCGTAGATTTCGGTCTGATCCATCTCGCCCATTGCAGAGACGATATGGTTCTTGTTAGTGAGCGTTTTCCCATCGGCCGAAAGCGTGGTGACCTGCTTGATATTGATATCCTGCTCCTGAATTTTCAGCTTAATCATCGAAACCAGAGCGCTTCCCTCCCAGGTGTTCGTGATTTTCAGTTCTAAGCCGCTTGCATCCACGGTCGTTTCCTTGCCGTCGTTTGTCAGGTTCAGCGCGTAGGTGCGGTCGCCTTGACCGCCCTTCTCTTGCACCGTCAGCTTAAGCGCAGGCTCGCTGTGCTCGATCTTGTCCATGCGCGATTCCGGGCCGGGGATC
>JANXQZ010000360.1 GCA_025353235.1 Bryobacterales bacterium | reverse complement strand
TGCCGCGCGAACTGTCTGCTTGGCGGCGGTCAATGTGAGACAGGCGTCGGCGGTGGCCACGGCGATCTCAAATTGCGTTCGTTTCAAGGTAGCTTCCGATTGCGCTTGGGTAGCGGAAGCTGCTGCCACGTTGGCTCGGCGCAGGCCGAAATCGAAAGGCTCCCAGGTGACCAGCCCTCCCAGGGCGCTCCCCCACACCGATGCAAGGTTGTTCGTTCCCAGCACTGGGCCGGAGATGGAAGGTATTACATTTTGGGGGAGCAGGAGTCCGAAGACGTTGTTCCGCGTGGCGCGATTGGCCTGCGCAAGCGCGTCGATGCGGGGAAGGTAAGCGGTGCGGGCGAGCCGGATTCCAGCGGCTGCGGCGTTAATTTGTTCTTGGGAAACTTGGATGGCTGGATAATTTAGGAGAGCGGTGGTGACGGCTTGGGCTATGGTTAGGGGCCCTTCCGCGAATACGACAAAGCCAAAGATGGCAGTGGCCCCGGACCAGAGTAACCACTTGCTTGTCACGCTCACAATAGCGAGAGTAGCAGTTGATAATAGACTGAGGCGAAATGGTTCACACCATTGAGCATCCAACCTACAGGGAGAAACTGTGTGTCGAAATATGCGTTTGTTTTGACGGCCGCTTTTGCGCTGTCTTTGGCGGCCAAAGATCAAGGATTTAACGGGAAGTGGGTACTGGATAAGAAGACGTCCCATGGATCCGAGCCGATGACCGAACTGCGGCAGGACATCAAGCAGAGCGGATCGGACTACATGATTCAGTCCCGATTCGCAGAGCCGCCGACCGGGATCGCTCCGCTTGTGTATCTGGGAATTATGACGTCGGCTCTGAATTTGAAAACCGACGGCCAGGAGATGAAGAACCAAATCGGGCCTTACATGTTTGTGTCGAAGACCACGGTGGAAGGGAACAAGATGATTACGGATTGGGCGTCCACCATCAATGGCGATCCGGTCCAGGGCAAGTGGGTTCGCACTCTGTCCGACGATGGCAAGCACCTTATCCTTGAGATCACAGAGAGTTCGACCAAGGGGCAGAAAGGCGACGCCACGCTGAACTTCAACCGCAAGTAAATCTATGAGACTGAAAGAGCGCGTGGCCCTGGTGACTGGGGCGGGTACGGGGATTGGGCGGGCCATTGCGGAATCGCTGGCTCGGGAGGGCGCAAGCGTGGCGGTGAACTACAGCCGCTCGCGAGATGCTGCGGAAGAAGTGGTCAAGGAAATTCAGACGAGCGGAGGCGCGGCGTTTGCGGTTCAGGCTAGTGTCGCAGAAGACGGGGAAGTGAAGGCCATGGTGGCGGCGGTGGAGAAGCGGTACGGCAGGCTCGACATCCTGGTGAACAATGCCGGCTGGAGCACCCGCATCCCGCACGATCAGATGGATGACCTCACCGATGAAATTTGGGATCGCACGCTGAACACGAATCTGCGCGGGACGTTTTATTGTGTGCGTGCGGCTAAGCCCTTGCTGCTGAAACAGAGCGGGTCTTCTGTGGTGAATATTGCATCGGTGGCGGGATTCTCCGGCATGGGAAGCTCGATGGTTTACGCGGCGTCGAAGGGCGCCATGATCACGATGACGAAGTCGATGGCGCGCGCCTTGGCACCTGCGATTCGGGTAAATGCGGTGGCTCCGGGTTTCGTTCGCACGCGGTTCGCAAATTGGCCTTCATCGGCGTTCGATGAGGGGGAGGAGCAGACGCCTTTGGGTCAGTTGGCGAAGGCGGAGGATATCGCTGCTACGGTTTTGTTTCTGGCGGCGGATGCGGTGACTACTACCGGTGAGACGATTATCGTGGATGGCGGAACTACTCAGTTGGGTCCACGCTCTCGGAAGCATGTTTGACGCTGGACAGCACAGGGCCGATTGGCAATCCAATGCGACCCGTTTTTTGATCGGGTGTAGGCAGAGCTATGAAAGATAAGGCCTGTTATCGGACCACAAGCGCATCCGCGAACGAACAGTGAGTTGCCATACTGGAGCCTATAGTGATGCGCGGCAGGCGATGCCGCTGTGGTGGCGGAAAAAGTGGCGGATCGCGTGTTGGACCATCTGCTGCGGGGCCGTCGCGGAGCGTTGCCGGGCTGGTGCCGGCGCGTCTTCATATTGAATGGCTCCTCGTTGGAGATGCCGCACACCGAGGAGTTGGCGAAGGCCTTCCCGCCGCACCCTAAATCGCATTGGCCTGTGCTGCTCATGCTAGTGGCCCATGAGCTAACCACGGATTTAGCGGAGCGGCCGTGCTGGGGCCCGATGTACGGCTCGGAGGCGGTGAGCGAGCAAGCTCTGACCGAACACTTCTGGATCGGCTTCCCGATCATTCGGTGGCAGCGCCCCTCTGGTGGCCGTCCTGGATGACATCCTGAACAATAGCAGAACCGATAAAGCCTGTAGCACCGGTGACCAAGACACGCATTAATGAACTCCTGTACTTGCTTCCTCAACATATGAGAACGCCGCTCGGGGTCGGCAGTCTGGTGCTCCTGCAAAACCAAGCCCGCCCAAAGTCGTCCGAGGCGTACAAATTGCCAGCTTGATCAGCAACGGCAATCGACGAGCCGTTTGCGGCGATGCAACCGCTGTCAGCGATACCCTGGATCCACGCCGGCAGCCCACCTTCGACGGCTACCAGGGATCCATCCGGCTTGACCGGCCGCCGATAGATTCTTCCCTGGGCCGCAAAGTGATCTATCGACGCGGAGACAAGAATGTCATCGCCCGAGAACGCTACCGCAGAGCAGTACGATGCTTGTAGGCCCTCCCGTTCTATGATCCACGTCGCCCCGGAGTCGCGGCTAATGCAAAGGCCAACAGCGGCCGCCGCGACGACAATGTCCGGATTTTCCGGGTGCGCGCGCACTTCATGAACATCGCTGTTGATATCTATGGTGGGCTGCCAGGTTTTTCCGCCATCCATTGAACGCGGAATGCCTCCCACGTGAACGTTGGCGAACAGTACGCTCCCGTTCGAGCTGGCCGCGACCGAGCGAATACCTAGCGGTGGCCCCATACGCTGCCCATTAACAATCGCCGAACCAGCAAACCAAGCATCCCGCCCCGCGACGTTGTCGAAACCGTCCATTGGATCAAGCACACCGCCCGCATGGCTCAACCGCAGCATGCGTGCATCGTTCGTTCCAACGTAGATGGCGTCTCGAACCGCCATACAACACGAAAGCTCGAACTCGCTCGTCGCGACGGTTGCCCATCCGCCGCTGGGTGCGCGCCTGTGGAGCGAATGTTGGCCGACAATGGCGAGCGCACCGCCGCGTCCATCCGGCGCGAGCCCACTGACGGACTGGTTCGCAATCTCTTGCGTGGGCCCATCGCCGGTGACTGCGAACAGCCCATCGCCCCAAGTTGCCACAAGTATCGTAGGGTTCGTCAAGGATTACCTTCGCTCTCGCAAGTTGTCGCGGACGGCGTCTGCAGGCCCAAATCAATGATAGTCTCGCAGAGTCGCGAAGTGCCGTCAGAAACGAAACAGTGTGGACGCCGCCAGCGTCGGCCTCATCGGGAGGAAACATGTCGAGCGCAATGAGGGTGGATGAAATCAGATTGATGATAGCGCCGGTCATACTGGGTGACGGACTGCGCCTATTCGGTGATTCCGGTACCGAGCAGAAGTGGCATCTGAAGGACGTAGTCGCTAACAAGAACGGCTTTGTTGAGTTATCGTATAAGCGCCAATCAACCGACTCCTAGCCGCGCTGCAGAAAACATCATGTCGAGGGACGACGGGATCATCGGAGTATCGGATCATGGCGGTTGGGCGGTGCTGGTGGAGCGCGTGCGTGTGTCGGCGGAACGGCACGCCAAGCTCGCCCTGGACGCCGTTGCTATGACGGTGCTACGGCGCATCCTCGGCGTCGCGCTTCGCCAATGCCCAGAGCTGCCACCAACCATTGCGGAGCGGATCAAGGACTACCGCGCACAGAACGTCGCCGACTGGGTGATGTACCGCAAAGCGCTAGCCGCCGCGGCCGAGACGCACGGTTGGGCCGTCCACTGGTACGACGCGAAGAAGGTGTTTCGTGCAGCGAGCGAGGCGCTGCGCATCGAGGACCTCGATGCCCACTTCCTCCAGCTGAGGAGGTCTATCGGGCCGCCCTGGGGCAAGGATCACAAGCTCGCGATGGCAGCTGCGATCGTCGCGGCTAGGGCGGCGCTAGAGGTAGCAGCAGGCTCGACAGGAAAGCCAGCAATTAACGCGTCTTGGCAGGGATCGTGCCCGATAAGTCGCGAAGGCGCGGGCTAAATTTGGTCCAGCTCTCCTCCTGCAACGTGGCACAGTCGGGCGTAGGTCCGCCGCAAATCGTGGAGCTAGTTTCGGAATGTCCGCGCGTGCGGCAGCCGCTTGAGTCGCTTCCCCTGTTCGGCTGTCAACCAGTTGCCAAGACGAAGTGCCGATCCTGCCCACGCCTTCCACACGTCTGATACCTGCGGCCAGTTCGGGACTGAGCAGACCTGAACCCGTTGCTTCGAACGCAACCCGGCGCACTGCAGCGAGCCGAAGGTTGATAGTTGTTGGCGCATAGCGTTTCTGTTCGAGAAAGATCCTGTACGGGAGAACGACAGTTCGGTTAAACGAAAGCTGCGGCTCCGAGCAGTACCTGATCCCCGATCTAGAGAGCGCGGTCACGGGGTACCTTGCGCGAACCGTTTTCTGCTTATGTATAATCTACGCATGCAAGGAAAACCCTGGAGCACGATTGCACTCGGCTTGCTCTTGCTCATTTCGGTATGCTCCAAGGGAGGGCAGGAAGTGCAATCTCAGGAACCTGATAAATCGAAGCCGACTGTTAGCACGACACAGCGCGGGCGCATCCTTGGCATCGGCGGTGTCTTCTTCAAATCCGCTAATCGTAATCAGACACGCGAATGGTATTCGAAGCACCTCGGACTCGTCGACAAAGGTCAAGGTGCGATGCTGCCATGGCGCGAACACGATGACCCTCAAAAGAAACACGTCACGGTTTGGACTGTTTTCCCCGCCTCCACTGACTATTTCGATCCCAGCCCCGCGCCGTTCATGATCAACTACATCGTGGACGATCTGGATGCTTTGCTCGACCGCTTAAAATTACAGGGAGTAAAGATTGACGATAAACGGATGAATGAGTCTTACGGTCGCTTTGCCTGGATCTATGATTTCGATGGGAACAAGATTGAGCTCTGGCAGCCACCGGTCGCAAAACCCTAATAGGGCTTCTCTCAACCGGCATGAAGTTTCAGGAGCTACTCGACGCAGCCGAAGCCACCGGCGGAGGGAAGCTGATCATTCGTTCGATCTCCGAGAAACAACGATCCCGGAGGTAATGACTCGGAAACTCGCCGGAAGTCGCGCAGTGTAGATGTTAGCGGTATTAGCCACGATCCAGTCCCAGCCCCCGCCGTGTTTCACAAATGGTCCTTTGTGAGACACGCGTTCTCTCCTCAAGAATTTCCGGAGCAGTGGTAATCTGTTTTCGACGAGCCACGGAAACTGCCGAGG
>JANXQZ010000352.1 GCA_025353235.1 Bryobacterales bacterium | reverse complement strand
CGTCGGGGCGATCCGCTCAGGGGATGCTCAGCGTGCGCTTTCGCTAGCCGAGAGCCCTGTTGCGCAGAGCTGTTTCGAGCAGGATCCCGGTGCATTCTTAAGCGTGCTCGCCATGATGAGCGGCAGCGCTTCTCCAAACCTTCTCGATCACGTCCATGACAAACTTCGGGAGCGCCCGGAACTGGTAAGAGAGCGGTACACCTATGGCCGCACGCTCTTGCATGAAGTTGCCGCAGGAGGCAACTTGGCGGTTGTGAAGCACCTTCTCGAGCTCGGCGCCGATCCCAACGCCCAGGACAAGTTCGGCCATACGCCGCTGTACTGCGTTGGGAACCAGTGCCTCGCGGAAAGCGGTGGGGAGGTCGTGCATGCGCTGGCGCAGGCGGGGGCCAGACTCGACATCCAAGATAGGGCTAAGCGCTGCACCGCCCTGCACATGGCAGCTCGACGCGGCACGATGAGCACCGCCGAAGCCCTGCTCGATTGCGGGGCGAATTTCGAGGTCCGAGACTCCGCCGGCGAGACTCCTCTCAGACGCGCGGTCAACTGCGGGCAGAAGAAAGTGGCTGCACTCCTCCTCTCACGCGGCGCCGATGTTCGCTCAAAAGACCGCAAGGGGAAAACACCGGTCGAAGCCGCCCGCACCGAAGCCATGAAGCGGATCCTCAAAGATGTAAAATCATTACAAAGCTTCGGATCGTGAACCGATAAGCGAACTCAGAAGGGGTGTTTCCATGTCGAAATGGTTAGTCCTGTGTGCGTTGCTTTGCGCACTTTCCATTCCCGCCGCCGCGCAAGTCGCGTCAGCCGAGATCAGCGGGACCATACTCGATTCCACTGGCGCGGCAGTCGCTAATGCTAAAGTGATCGCCACCAACACGGCGACGAATGTGGCCCATGACACCATCAGCGACTCGACCGGCAACTACACCATCACCTTACTTCCGCCCGGCGAGTACGTCGTCTCCGTGGAAGCCACCGGCTTCCGCAAGCTGGTTCAAAGCGGTCTCGCATTGCAGATCAATCAGCAAGCCCACCTCGACCTAACTCTCCAAATTGGGCAAGTTTCCGAAGTTCTGGAAGTGACCGCGCAAGCGCCGCTGCTTGAAGCAGAGTCGTCTTCTCTAGGAACGGTTATTAGCGAAAAACTCGTGAACCAACTGCCGCTTAACGGACGCAACTTCATCCAGCTTGCAACGCTGAGCCCCGGCGTTAACGGTGTCGGCTTCTCTGCTACGGGAACCATCATGAGCGGTACCCGTCCCGATGATCGTCGTCCCGGCACCGAGATCTTCGCCAACGGCAACCGCGAAGGTTCCAATAATTTTCTATACGACGGGATCGACGATAACGAGCGCCTGACACTCTCCATCGTGCTGCGCCCCGCCGTGGAAGCGGTCCGCGAGTTTAAGATAGAGACCAACCTATACAGCGCCGACATCGGCCGCAACTCCGGCGCGGTGGTGGACGTGATCACGAAATCGGGCACCAACCAGTTGCACGGCAGCTTGTTCGAGTTCCTGCGCAACTCGGCAATGGACGCGCGCAATTTCTTCAGCCCCAAGAACACCGCGTTCCCCGCTTTCCGCTTGAACCAGTTCGGCGGCTCCT
>JANXQZ010000330.1 GCA_025353235.1 Bryobacterales bacterium | reverse complement strand
AGGAGCCGCGCGCCAGCAGCACTGCGGCCACGACATTAATTACTAAACCGAAGAAGGTGAGGACGTTCGGATGGATCTTCGACAGCGCCAAAGCGCGCACAATGAGCCGGATTACTTTGTTGCATGCTAAGCCGATTGCGCGCGTGAATGTCATGGCACCTCTCCGATTTTACCCGACCCCGCTACTTTCCAATTTCGTGGATGGTTTTTACTTGAATTACCTCCAATTCACGGCTGCCTCCGGGAGACTGGATGTTCACCGTGTCGCCCGGTTTCTTGCCGAGAAGACCGCGGCCGATCGGAGACGTGGTTGAAATTCGTCCCTTGCTCACATCGGCTTCTTCGCTGGTTACCAGGTTGTAGGTGATCTCCTCGTCTCGTTTAGTGTCCAGGACGATCACGATGGACCCGAGCCCGGCACGATCCTTGGGGATGCGCGACATATCCACCATGGACAGCTCGCGAAGCCGGCCGTTGAGTTGGCCGAGGCGGGCGTTGACAACGCCTTGCCGCTCCTTGGCTGCGTGGTACTCGGCATTCTCGCTCAAGTCGCCATGAGCCCGTGCTTTCGAGATCTCCCGAGGCAAGTCGACATGCAGCTCGTATTCGAGCGCCGCAATTTCTTCTTTTAACTTTTTAATTAGATCTTCCATCGAGGACTGAAATCCACCGTCCCAATTATAAGTCTTTGCGAGAAGGATGTTTTTCTTCATGCTTGAGCGAGTGTTAGATCGTTCTTTACCTCGGTCTCAGAGTAGACCGTCCATGCTCCGTTGTCCCAAAAGACATCGTAGTGATGTTCACCCGTCGCATCGACATGATTGAGCCGCGAGATTGTTCCCAAAGAAAAGGGTGGAATTGGGCGCTCGTTGTCATTTTCGCCGCAGTCCATATCTGGCTTCAGCGATTTGATCCTAAGCCCAATCAATGTATCCTCATTTTGCTCCAAGTCGTTCTGCTCTTACCCGGCCTGAATATCCGATCTCGATGATACGCGAAGAAATGGGGATCAGGCGAAAAGCGTTCCGGACACAGAATTGGTTGCCCCTCCCGACGCATGAATTCTGACTTGATCGCGTCGTTCTGGAAATACCGCTTCAGAACAGGACTCAGGGTGAGCCGAACATTATCGTCGAAACTGATTAGACCGCGATCGAACGCTCGATCGAAATGCGCCGCCAAACATAGCCCGTTTCTTGGATTCAGTCTCTCCGAGGGAAAGTCAACCCACGGAAGTATGTGGCTGGCCACGAGCAAGTCTTCCATAAGGTTTCCGGTGATGCAGCATTTCGATCCATAGGCGGCAAGCACGACTTTCCGAAAGAAACTCTGCATGGTTCTGATCTTTACGGTCCTTTCAGTCTCGGTTCGGACGTTTTCTTGGAAAGATGTTAATCCAACCTCTGCGTCGACGGCCGGTTGTTTATCCGTCTGCAAAATCAGCAGCCTTGCTTCGCTGAGCACAGTCATTTCGTCCCAATTGCTGCTGAACTCGTTCCAGACCTGCTCATCAGAACGGCTGTGACTAGAAAGTCCCTTGATCCCGCGGGCCTGCTGAATAGGATCCAAGGAAGCCAAATTTACCAACTTCATGGCAAGGCTGGAAGGTGTTCGGCCTAGAAGCCGTGCGACCTCAATGATCCTCGGATTTCGAGCGTGCATTTGGCCGAAGGACAAAGTAAAGTACAACCCGCAAGCGATCACGAGATCATCTTGCGACCACGGTACCCGTGTAGTTCCAT
>JANXQZ010000233.1 GCA_025353235.1 Bryobacterales bacterium | reverse complement strand
CCTTGCCCGTGCCGAAGCCGACGATCTTCGCGCCGGGATCGCCGATGACCACCAGAGCGGAAAAGCTCAGATTCTTGCCGCCCTTGACGACCTTGGTGACGCGGTTGATCGATACAACCTGCTCCTTGAGGTTCAAGTTGTTCGTTTCAATCCGCTTTGTAATGGTTGGCATCTGTTCTGTTAAAACTCCAGTCCCGCTTCACGCGCCGCGTCGGCTAAAGCCTTCACACGCCCGTGATATAGATAGCCGCCGCGATCGAACACTACTTTCGTGATGCCCTTGCTCTTCGCCCGTTCGGCTATCAGCTTGCCGATTTCCTTGGCACCGCCCACATTGCCGCCAGTGCCAGCTCCAGCGCCCTTTTCGATCGAGGATGCAGCCACTAGAGTGTGGCCCAAACGGTCGTCGATCACTTGCGCGTAGATGTGCTTCACGCTGCGAAACACCGCCAAGCGGGGCCGCAACTGAGTGCCCTCGACCCGCCGCCGTATGCGGCTGTGAATCCGAATGCGAACATCGTTCTTTGAACTTTTTTGCATTACTTGCCTCCGGCTCCGGTCTTACCGACCTTCTTGCGCAGCGCCTCTCCGGTGTAGCGGACGCCCTTATTCTTGTAAGGATCCGGCGGACGCAAAGCGCGCATGTTGGCGGCTACCTGTCCGACCATTTGCTTGTCGTATCCAGTTAAGACAAGGTGAGTCAGCTTATCGATTTTCAGGTCCACACCGTCAGGCAGCAGCAGCTCGATAGGATGCGAATACCCCAGAGTGAACGTGACCAGCTTACCCTTAACGTCGGCTTTGTACCCTACGCCGGTGATGTCCAGTTCGCGGGTAAATCCGGTAGACACGCCTTGCACTGCGGCGGCCAGCAAAGCGCGCGTCAGTCCGTGCACGGCCGCGTATTGATCGCCGTCGCGCACGAGATCCAAATGTCCGTCCGTTTGCTTAATTTGAATGCCAGGGGGGACCGGCACGGTCAACTTGCCTTTCGGCCCTTCCACTTTTAACACGTCGCCGATATTCACCTTCACGCCCGAGGGCAGCGGGATCGGCTTTTTTCCAACTCTCGACATAATTTCCTTGCTCTACCAAATCTGGCAGAGCACCTCCCCGCCAACGTTTTCCTTGCGCGCGGCTGAGCCGGTCATCACTCCGCGGGGCGTGGTCAGGATGTTAATTCCCAGACCGCCCAGCACGCGGGGCACTTCCTTGCTGCCGACGTACACGCGGCACCCGGGCCGCGAGACCCGCTCGATGCGCGAGATCACCGGGACCATGCCCGGAGTGTATTTCAAATAGATGCGAATGCTCTTTTTCGCGCCGTCTTCCGCCTGCTTGAAGTTCATGATGTAGCCTTCATCCTTGAGGATGCGGGCAATCTCCATCTTCAGCTTCGAAGCCGGCACGTCGACCTTTGGATGCCTGGCCATAGCGGCGTTTCGGATGCGCGTCAGCATATCTGCGACTGGATCGGATGTGGACATATGTGTACCCCCGTAATCCCTTCGGCTACCAGCTCGACTTCGTCACGCCGGGAACTTCACCGGCGAGCGCGAGTTGGCGGAAACAGATCCGGCATAGCTTGAATTTGCGAAGATAGCCCCTCGGTCGGCCGCAGCGGAAACAGCGGTTGCGGTGTCGGCATGCGAACTTGGGCTTCTTTTCGTCTTTGGCGATTTTTGCGGTAGTTGCCATTTACTTTATAGACTCTCGTTTATTAATTCGCCGCTCATTGGCGGAAGGGCATGCCCATGGACCTGAGCAGTGCCAAGCCTTCGGCGTCGGATTTAGCCGACGTGGTGATTGAAATATTCATTCCCTTGGTCTTTTCAACTTTGTTGTAGTCGATCTCGGGAAAAATCAGCTGGTCGCGCACGCCCAGCGTGTAGTTGCCTCTGCCGTCGAATGACTTCGGCGACACGCCGCGAAAATCGCGAACGCGCGGAAGAGCCACGTTCATTAAGCGGTCCAGGAACTCGTACATGCGGTCGCCTCTCAGGGTAACCATCGCGCCGATTGGCATGCCCTCGCGGAGCTTAAAAGCCGCTATCGACTTCTTGGCTTTGGTGATAATCGGCTTCTGGCCCGAGATCGCGCCGAGTTCGTTGGCGGCCCCGTCCATCAGCTTGGGATTCTGCGTGGCCTCGCCGAGTCCGATGTTAATCGAGACCTTCTCCACCTTCGGCACGGCCATGATGTTCGTGTAACCGAATTCCTTGGTCATGGCTGGAACTACGGTTTTGGTATACAGCTCTCTTAATCTCGCCGGCATCGTTTAACCTTTCCTATCCAGAGGCTCGCCCGACTTCCGCGCAATGCGGATGCGCCTGGCCGTTGAGCCTGTGCCTTCCATGCGATATCCGACGCGGGTCGGAATCCCGCCGGAGGTGAGCACCATCACGTTTGAAGCGTGAATCGGACTCTCGCGTTCCGCAATGCCGCCTTTGATTTGTTTGGAGGGATTGGGCCGGGTATGCCGCTTGATCAGCGACACGCCTTCCACTAAAATTTTGCCCTTGCTGCGATCCACCGAGATGACGCGCCCCGTCTTGCCGCGATCGCGCCCTGCGATCACCTTGACTTGGTCGTCTTTCTTGATCTTGATTTTGTAGTCTACCTTCGGAGCCGGTTTGCTGGGCATCTAAATGACCTCCGGGGCAAGCGAAACGATCTTCATAAATCTTTTATCGCGCAGCTCGCGGGCCACCGGTCCAAAGACGCGCGTGCCCACCGGCTCGCCAACCTCGTTGATCAGCACGGCAGCGTTCGAATCGAAGCGGATATACGTGCCATCCTTGCGCCGAGCCTCTTTGCGCATCCGCACTATGACGCAGCGAACCACTTTACCCTTCTTGATGGGAGAATCCGGCGCGGCCTCTCTAACGCTGGCAGTCACGATGTCGCCCAGCCCGGCGCGCAGGCCGAGGTCGCCGCCGCGAGGCAGAATGCACTGCAGCTTTCGAGCGCCGCTGTTGTCGGCGACCTCGAGGATAGTGCGCATCCCAATCATGATTTCCTCCCGCCGGACTTTACTTTCTTGCGGGCCGCCGACTTCTTCTGAGCCGCCGACAGCATCTTAGGCGCGAGCGACTTCTGCCCCGAAGT
>JANXQZ010000189.1 GCA_025353235.1 Bryobacterales bacterium | reverse complement strand
CAGCAAGGCCGACGCACCGCCGGAGATGAGGCAGATAACCAAGTCGTTCTCCTCAGCGCTGGCTGCTATGTCGGCGATTCGCTTGGCACCTCGCAGGCCGCTCTCATCCGGCAGGGGGTGTCCGCATTCATTCACTTCCACGCGTTTCAAACGAGCCGCATGACCGTACTTAACGCTGACGACGCCGCCGGCTGCGATCCGCTTGCCCAGCAGTCGCTCGACGGCCTGAGCCATGGTGGCGCTAGCCTTGCCAGCCCCGATCACGTGAACTTTGCGGACTTGGTCGAGGCGATATCGTTTCCTCCCGGCCATTAGTACAGAGCCATCTAATCGGACATGCCTCAGCACCGCTTGAGCCGGATCGGAAGCGAGCAGCGCCTTTTTGAAAATACTGATGGCGTCCTTTTTCATCCTGCGGGGCAGGTTGTCAACCTGCAGCCGATTGTTAATCGGCCCGTTGCTGGTCAAAGGCTCACTGGCCGATTGCCAATCGGCCGCAGGTTAACAACCTGCCCTACAATCACAATGCAGAATGAGGTCCGAAGGCGGTCACGAAATATCTTGCATTCGTATCCCCCACATTGCGCCAACCATGCTCCTCATTCGATGCAACGAAGGCGACCGACCCTGGCCCGAGCTTTTGCGCGTTGCCCGCAATCGTGACCTCCATCGTCCCTTCCTGAATCATGATCATCTCCTCATGGACATGGTGATGCGGCGGATGCGGCGCGCCACCAGGTGGCAGCTCGGTGATGTGCGTCTCCACGCGGAACCCAGTATGCGTATCGCCATCCAGAACGGCGCGCGTCTTGTTGCCTCCGTTCGCCTTCACAGGCAAGTCGGCGAACTGATACACCTTGGATTTCAATGGTGTGCCCTCCGCCAAAGCAGTTGTGCCAGCAAGCGCAGGCAGCAGCAACGTCAAGTCTCTTCGTGAATATTTCATAGTGTCAAAAAAGCGGCAATTGCAAAATGCTGGCCACGACCGCATTGGGATCGTCGCCCGATACCTCAATCCGAAAATCGGCGCGCGCGTAAGCCGGCTTACGCAGATCATAGAGCAGCTCCAGCTTTTCAGGATCGCGGGCCAGTGGCCGATTCGCGTTCTGAGCCACTCGCGCGCGAACCACGTCGAGCGGGCAATCCAGCCAAATAGTTATGCCGTTGTTCGCCAGCAACTCGTAGTTGTTCTGCTCCGCGAAAGCCCCGCCACCCAGTGCCACCACGGTCGGCTTGCCCCGCTCAATCGCTTTCACTTGCGCGCGAATAACCCCAGATTCGATGCGGCGGAATTCGCCCTCGCCTTGATGATCGAAGATGTGGGGGATAGTCGCTTGTTGCTCGGCCTCGATAGCTTCATCGATATCGGAAAAGGTCCAGCCGAGCTCCCAGGCGAGACTGCGGCCAACCGTGGTCTTGCCGCTAGCCATGAACCCGACAAGGTAGATCCCGGGCGTGCGCTTAAGTTTGAGAATCATCTCGCTTTCGAGTACATCCGTTCCAACTGCCAATCCACCAAAGACGGAAACATCCTGGCAGCGGCCATCAGAAGCCACCCACTGACCGGGGTCACCACCGTGCGCGCATTCCGTTCAATGCCTCGGACAATCGCCTCCGCGCAACGCTCCGCCGTGATCCGAAGCGGCCGACTGCGTTGCATCACGAGCGGTGGCCGCCCCGCAATTACATGGCTCTGAAAACCCGTATCGACATAGCCCGGGCACACGGTAATCGCATGAATGCCATCCCGCTTCAACTCCATCCGCAAGCCGTCGGTTAGGGCGCACACGGCGTGTTTCGAAGCGGAATAGAGCGTGAACCACGGGAGAGTCAACTTGCCCGCTATTGAACTGACGTTCACGATGCTGCCGCTCTCCTGCTTCCGCATAACCGCAGCTGCCAACTGCGACATCTCCAGCATGGCGAAAAAATTCAGTTCGAACAACTGGCGCGCCTGCTCCATGGGCGCAAGATGCGCGGCAACGTATAGCCCGGCCCCTGCGTTGTTAATCAGCACGTCGATGGTCCCGTAATGCGCGACGGTTCGCTCCACGATCAGCCGCCTCGTTTCAGGCTGGGTCAGGTCTCCGGGGATCGCCAATCCGTCAACGCCTGCCACCTGGTTTAGCTTCGTTTCGTTGCGCGCGGAAAGCGCCAGCCTTGCGCCCCGCTTCCGGCAAGCTTCCGCGCAGGCGGCGCCAATTCCTTCCGATGCTCCGGTAATCAGCACGACTTTGCCCGCGAGTTTCAATCATGATAGTACATTGTCTGGAGCGGCAGGCATAATAGAGGTACACATGGGACAGACTTTGCTGCCTCTCTTTCCCCTACCTCTGGTGCTTTTCCCAAGGACGCCGCTGCCTTTGCACATCTTCGAAGAGCGTTACAAAGAGTTGATCGGGGATGTTCTCCAGAGCAAATCCGAGTTTGGGATCGTACTCGCGGGAGAGAAAGGCATCGTGAACACGGGATGCTCGGCGACCATAGAAAAGGTGCTGGAGCGCTATCCAGACGGGCGAATGGATCTCGTGGCCATTGGCCGCCGCCGCTTCGAGATCGAGGCGCTGGATGACGAGAAGCCGTATTTGCGGGGTTCGGTGGAGTTCTTCGACGACGAGGAGTTCGAGCCTGTTCCCGCCGAAGTGAAGCGGCGAGTCATGGAGGGCTACGAGGCTTTGCGGGTAGTGGAGGACGAGACGTTCGAGCCCGAGCTGGCGGACCCTCAATTAAGCTTCCAGCTTGCCCAGATCGTGCCCGACCTTAACTTTCGGCAGGCGCTTCTTTCCGCCCGATCCGAATCCAATCGCATGAAGCAACTGGCTGAGTTTTTCCCCGCTTACACATCGCGGCAGCGTCAGGTGCAGCATATTCGGTCAGTAGCTCCGAAGAACGGTCACGGAAAATGGCCTCCAAGCGTGTGAGCAACCGCCTCAATCTGATCATCGACGCTGACGATACCCTCTGGGAAAACAACATCTACTTCGAGATGGCGTTCGAGCAGTTCTGCAGCTTTCTCTCCCATTCGAGGCTCAGTCCCCTGGAAGTGCGGGCCGTGCTCGACGAAATCGAACTGGCCAACAGCAAGATCCATGGTTACGGGTCGGCTAACTTCGGGAAGAATCTGAAGACGTGTTACCGGCACTTGTCCGAACGCGACATCGGAGCTGATGACCTGATTACGGTGATGTCCTTCGCGGAGCGTATTCTGGACCATCCCATGCAAGTAATTCCAGGAGTGGAGGACACGCTTCAGTATTTGTCCGGGGGTCACTCTGTGACGCTCTTTACGAAGGGAGATCATGACGAGCAGAAATTGAAGCTGGATCGATCTCGACTCGCGACTTACTTCGAACACACCGCCATCGTAAAAGAAAAAGACGCCGCGGCGTATGCGTTGCTTGTAACCGAGCGAGGTTTCAATGCGGAGTGCACTTGGATGATTGGGAATTCTCCGAAGTCGGACGTAAATCCGGCGCTTCGGGCGGGTCTGAACGCCGTGTTCATCCCGCATGCGCATACCTGGACCTTGGAGCACGAGGAAGTGGATTCGTCGCACGGCGAGCGGCTAGTCGTCCTGGAACGGTTTGAAGAACTGAAGGGCCGATTCTGACACGGTGCAAGTGGCCGGGCAGTGTATACTTCATTGAATTGGAGGATGCTTATGCGTTTTATCGTTAAGGTCACGATGCCGGTCGAGGCTGGGAACGCGGCCGCGAGGAAAGATTTCAAGGTGCTACCGGAGATTCTGGATCAGATCAGCCGGAAGCCGCGTACTTCTACCCCGCGATGACTCCTGCAGACTTGATGAAAGCTGGTCCGTCGATCGCCAAGGCGGTTGCGTCATATGGGTAAATCGACTGCCACTTAGTTTCCGTGAAAGGAGGCTCTTTGACAAATTGTGGGGGAGCCAATCTTGGCTGCAGCCGGCTTTCCGCCGGCTTTCTCCAGGCACAAGCCGCCTAAAAGGCGGCTGCGGGCAAGATTGCCCGCCCCACAATCAATGCGGACTAAGCCAGTAAAGATGGACGAAACTAAATTCAGCGAGCCTCGGCTTGCCTTGAACCGCATCTACACCAGACGTGGA
>JANXQZ010000179.1 GCA_025353235.1 Bryobacterales bacterium | reverse complement strand
CTGCCGGCATTGATCGCCTGCTTCCAAACCTGCCAAGCGCCCGTGCGGTCGGAGGCGAAATAGACGGACACGCCATCCGAACTGAAACTCGGCGTAACTTCGTTGGACCTTTCCCCTGTCAGTTTGCGAGCGCGTCCTCCGCCAGCCGGAATCATGAAAATATCGGCGCTGCCGTCGGGCCGTGAATCGAACACTAAGGATTGTCCGTCAGGCGACCAGTGGGGGCTCCCCGTCACGGGTCCGCCAGCATTGGTCAGCCGCACGGTGGAACGGCCCGCCGAGTCAGCCGTCCACACCTCGTCGTTGCCCGTTCGATTGCTGCGGAATGCGATCCTATCGCCTGACGGAGAGTAGCGCGGGCTCGAATCCAGAAGATTGCTCGCGATCAGACGCTGCGGCGGCGTGTTTCCCTGCAGGTCGATGCGCCAAATACTGGTGTGGAAATAGCGCGCCGCGAACGCGATCTGTCCGTCGCGCGGACTCACCGCCGGGTAGGATGCAGCCAACATCGCATCTGTAAGGCACGTCGGAGGCTGCCCATTTAAAGGGAAATGCCACAGCCTCACCAAGCTGCTTTGCCGTTGCGATGAAACCACCAAAGACTGCCCATCTCTGGCCCATGCCAGCCCCGAAATCCCGGTCCGGTCGTGCGTCACCGCTCGGGCCTCGCCGCCCTCTGAAGGCGCAACAAACACGTCGCCCACCACGCTGGCTGTCCGGCGTCGAAATGCCAGCCACTTTCCATCTGGCGATAAGCTCACTTCGTCGTCTCCCGGAGTGCCTGCGGCCGGTCCGCGCGTCAGCGGTGGAATCAAAGCGCGCCGGGCACCGGATTCGAGATTGATCTCTACAATCTGCAGGGGCGAACCCTGCGCTCCTGATTCACTAGCGTAAATTTTCTTCCCATCGCGGGACCACTCCACACGCGGCGGTGCCGCTAGATTTCCTCGGATCTCCGCCACCCGTCGTTCTCCTCCGCCGAGAATTGGCACCGTCATCACCGCGAACCGGTCGGGGCTCTCGTCGCGCAGGAAGCCGATATGTCGGCCATCGGGCAGCCACACGGGATTGCGTTCCCGCTGGGGAGAGGTCGTCAGCCTTCGG
>JANXQZ010000168.1 GCA_025353235.1 Bryobacterales bacterium | reverse complement strand
TTCGATCCGAAGTGTTGGAGACAATCCCCAACCTACGTAGCGTGCTGGCCGAGTTGAGCGGAAAAATCCCGGATGAGGCCATGCGCAAAATGAATCAGGAGGTTGACGGCAAGCACCGTCAGTCTTCCGAGGTCGCGCGGGAGTTCCTGCAGGGAATGAATTGAATGGCCGACCTTATTCCCAATCCGAAGGCGTACCAGGATCTATTATCGCTTCTGACGAATCGGATTCGGACGGCGCAGGTTCGGGAAGCAGTCGCCGTCAACTGGGGAATCGGCAACGAGATTCTTACACGCCAACGTGAGGATGGCTGGGGAACTTTCCCCGCGAAATCTTGGGTATATGAAGTCGTTTGCCGAGGCTTGGCCAGAGGAGTTAATTTTGCAAGCGCCACTTGCAAAAATCACTTGGTACCAACAACCTTGCCCTTCTGGAGAAAGCGAAGACTTTAGAAGAGCGGCTCTGGTACGCAGAGCAAACGCTCGCCAATGGCTGGAGCCGGAACGTTCTAGTCATGCAGATTGAAAGCGCCCTCTACCTCCGCCAAGGAAAAGCGCAGACAAACTTCGCCCAAACCCTGCCAGCTCCCCACGCTCTCTGCCAAGGCCCACGAGAAAGACCTGGAAGCCGGGCTTATTGAGCACATCCGAAAATTTCTCCTCGAACTGGGTGTCGGGTTATGCCGGGAAGATGAATTTCTATCTTTCGGCTGTCGACGACCTGCTGCGCCATCCCGACGACCAGCCGAGTATCGGTCTCATTCTCTGCAAGACGAAGAATCGCATCATCGCCGAATACGCGCTCCGGGACGTTTCCAAGCCACTCGGGATTTCAGAGTTTCGCATCTGGAACAATTGCCGGAGCAGCTCAAAGGCACTCTCCCCACCATCGAAGAACTCGAAGCGGAACTGGCGGCTGTTGCCAACTCGTCCTGATCAGACCTGCCATACGATCTTTCCGCCCACCACAGTTGCGACCGGCCCACCGCGAAACACATGGCCGTCGAATGGGGAATTGCGGCTTTTCGAACAGGATCGGTTAACGTCATAAGTCCATTCGCGATCCGTATCGAATATCGTGAGGTCAGCAGGGCGGCCCACAGCAATGCGCCCAGCCTGGAGTTGTAGAACGCTGGCAGGCCCCGTGGTGAACAGTTCCACCATGCTCCCCACGGTAATCCTCCCCGAATGAACCAGCTTCTCAAGCGTCAAGCCGAGCGCGGTTTCAAGACCGATAATGCCGAACGGGCATTTTTCGAACTCCTGCATCTTCTCGCTTCCGGCATGCGGCGCGTGGTCAGTCGCGATCGCGTCAATGGTTCCGTTGGTCAGTCCGCGTAGCACAGCGTCGATATCGTGAGCGGATCGCAGCGGAGGCTTCATCTTGTAGTTGCTGTCATACTCCAGAACGTCCACATCGGTCAGAGCGAAGTGGTGCGGCGTGGTCTCGCACGTGACCGACAAGCCGCGCGACTTCGCAAACGCCACCATCTCTACGGAGTGGCGAGCCGAAATGTGGGCCACATGGAATCTTGCGCCGGTTAACTCGGCGAGTAGAATATCACGCGCCACCATCACATCTTCAGAGGCCGATGGAATACCCCGCAGGCCGAATCGAACGCTCTGAACGCCCTCATGCATGTCCCCGCCGGAGCTGAGATGCAGGTCTTCGCAGTGATCGATCACGGGGATGCCAAACGACTTCGCGGTCTCCATGGCCCTACGCATCACGCGCGCGTTCATCACCGGGCGTCCATCGTCGGAGATCGCGACGATTCCGGCCTGCACCATGGATCCGATCGCTGCCAGTTCTTCACCCGCACTGCCCTTGGTGATCGCGCCAATCGGAAGAACGTTGACCACCGCATGACGATTCGCCCGCTCGATGATATAGCTGGTTACGGTAGGGTTGTCGTTCACGGGAAGCGTGTTCGGCATGCAGCAAATTGTCGTAAATCCGCCAGCGGCCGCCGCTTTGGCGCCCGATTCGATGGTCTCGGCGTACTCGAAACCGGGTTCGCGAAGATGGACGTGCATGTCGATGAAGCCGGGCGCGACAATCATCCCCGACGCATCGAAGACTTCGGCACCGGGCAGGTCGAGCATCTCGCCAATTGCTGTGAACTTGCCATCTTCCATGGCGATTTGAAGCACCGCGTCTAGCCCGCTTGCCGGATCCAGAACGCGACCGTTTTTGATCAGGAGTTTCGACATGTTCGGGTCAGGACACGCTCAAGCACTGCCATGCGTACCGCGATCCCGTTTTCCACTTGATTGAGAATCACGGATCTTTGCGAGTCCGCCACTTCCGACGAGATCTCGCGCCCGCGATTGATCGGCCCTGGATGCATTACGATCACGTCGGGCTTAGCCAAGCCAATGTGCTCCAGCCGCAGCCCGTAAAACCTGAAGTATTCGCTCGCTGGAAACGCCGATTCGTGCTGCCTTTCCAATTGAACTCTCAACATCATGATTACGTCGGAACCCCGAATCGCCTGCCGCATGTCGGTGGTCAACTCAATGCCGGGAGCAAGTTGCGAAAGCTCGGAGGGCAGCAGGGACGCTGGACCGCAGAGCACTACACGCGCCCCGAACTTGGAGAGCAAATACAAGTTGGATCGAGCTACGCGGCTGTGCGCGATGTCGCCAATAATCGTGACGCGCAAGCCTTCGAGTGTCGGCCGGCGATCGAGAATCGTGCGAGCATCCAGCAATGCCTGCGTCGGATGCTCATGCGTCCCGTCGCCCGCGTTGACGATCGGAGTGGGCAAATAGCGGGCCAGGAAATGAGGAGCGCCGGAAGCTGAGTGGCGCATGATGATGGCGTCCGGTCGCATGGCAGCCAGCGTGTTCAAGGTGTCCACAAGCGACTCGCCTTTGGACACGCTCGATCCGGAAGCAGTGATCGAGATTGCGTCAGCGCCCAGCCGCTTAGCGGCAATCTCAAAGCTGGTCCGCGTGCGGGTGGAAGCCTCGAAGAAGAGGTTCACCACCATGCGTCCACGCAAAAGGTCGAGACGTTTAAAACTTTCGTTCTGGACCGGCTGAAAATCCTTAGCTCGATCCAGGATTTCTTCGATCTCCGGGCGTTCCAGGCGTTCAATTCCGAGCAGGCCGGCCATGTCGGGCGCTCTAATCGAGCCGTTCCACCAGCAGCACTTTTTCGATCGAATCCACTTCCATAAATTTCACTTCCACGATCTCGCGTCCGCTGGTCTGCACCATGCGGCCCACATATTTCGCTTCGATTGGCAATTCGCGGTGGCCGCGATCGATAAGAACAAGCAACTGGATACGAGCCGGACGGCCGAGATCGAACAGCGCATCGAGGGCGGAACGAATGGTGCGCCCAGTGTACAGCACGTCGTCCATCAGAATGACGTCTTTGCCTGTGACGGGAAATTGAATGTCAGTCGAGTTATGGACTGGCTTCTCCGCAATGGTGGACAGATCGTCCCGATAAAGAGTGATATCGAGAATACCGACAGGTATATCCAAATTTTCGAGGCTCTTGATTTTTTGGGCCAATCGGATGGCCAGAGGCACTCCTCGGCGGCGGATTCCGATGAAGGCAAGTCGGCTGAGGTCCTCAGTCTTTTCGAGAATTTCGTGCGCTAGACGGACCAGCGTCCGGTCGATTTCGGACGCGCTCATGAGCTGAATTTTTTCGCGAGTGACAGGCATTAGCTAAACGCTCCCCAGGGTATCACATCAAGAGCGTTTTAGCCTGCTTCGGATACGCTTGGAGAGCTTCTCGATCTCCTCGGTCTTCTTAATGGTCTGTATGGATACGACGAACGAACCGGCTTTCTCGAGGTCCTGTTTCAACTCCTCGGAAAGCCTTACCAGTTCCGCCGCGTCCTGGAGGGACTTATCATGCTCGGCTTTTAGAATCTCATCGCGCTGCAGTTTGCCATTGGGAAGGCGGACGTCAGGTTCGGGTTCGGACTTGGGCAGGTCGGGGCGCTGCTGAGCGACGGTGACCAAACTTGAACAGAGGAAGTAGGCAAGCGTTCGGCGGAGCATGGCGATACTCCATCATGGTAACTTGCGTTAAGTCTTCACAGATGCAACGATCATAGCCAACAAATTCCATGCGATCACGAGCGCGAACAGCACGTTAATTCTTGCCAACAGCCGCTGCTTGCCAACCCGCCAGCAATATAAACCGAGCAGCAATCCAGCCGCCTTGACCGCAACCAAGCCCAACACCACACTGGGGAAAACCGCCATGGCCAATCGCACGATTGGATTGGCCTCTTGTACGCCATAAACCAGGAACGCAACCGTAGTAAGAAAATCAAGCACTTGTAAATAGGAATATTGCAACAGTAGCTGGTTCATTGGGATTCTGTGCTCTCTTAGACAACTTACAGCAAAGTGCCCTAACTTACGAACGGGGAAGTACCAACGCCATAGGCATCAGTACTTCGCCCGCGGATACACTGAAAGATTATGCGCCGCTTCTTTTCAGACCTGGATCAATTGCAGCACGAGATCGTTCAAATGGGCGATCTTGTTAAGTCTTCCATCCATCGCAGCGTCGGCTGTCTGGTGCAACGGAATGCAGATCTAGCCGATCAGGTCTTCCGCGACGAAGCTCTGGTGAATCAAGCGGAGATCAACATCGACGAGCTCGCCACCAGTCTTGTAACGCTCAATCAGCCGGTCGCCTCCGACATGCGCCTGATTATCGCCGCTCTGAAGATCAACACGGACCTGGAACGCATGGGCGACCTGTCAGTGAACACCGCCCGGCGAGCCTTATCGCTGATCGTGCAGCCGCCGATCATTGTTCCCATCCCCGTTATCTCCGATTTGGTGGAGAGCATGGTTCAGCGTTGCATCACGGCCTTTACGACGCGCGACGAAGACTTGGCGCGCAGCGTTCTGGTCGCGGATGACGAAGTGGACCGGGTCCGCAATCAAATCTACGAAGACTTGTCAGAGCGTATGGAAAGTGACCCGGGACTGGTTCGACGAGGTCTAATGTATATGTTTATAGCCCGCAATCTGGAGCGCATCGCTGACCATGCCACCAACATTGCCGAGGACGTAATCTTCCTCGTGAAGGGCATCGACGTCCGGCACCACAACGAAGCCAGATAGATTACTTGGCCAAGCGAACTTCCCAAGGCTTGGGCTTGTGCTCCGAGTCGCGCCGCTCTACGCGATCGTACATGTGCGCCGCAGAAACCGTGCCCAGGCTGGTGTTATAGAGGCTTAAGAGTCCCAGCCCTTCCTTCAGGTCTTCCTCGAACGCGTGGAGTTCCTTCAACTGTGACGCCAATGCAGGGGCGCGTTTCTTGGCAGGCGTGAGCCAGAACTGCTGATAACCGCCATTTACGAGTTCGCCGACTTCGCTCCCCATAATCCAGCCCGCTTTCTCCACCTCTGGCCTACCGCCGACGATATCCTTCACGATCGCGCCGATCCCGTTACGGCTCACTCGCACCCTTCCGCTCCCCTCGCTTTGGGTCGTAATGCTATAAGGCTTCAATGCGTCGATCCATTCCTGGAATGTATTGAGGTGAGGTGTTTTACGGCGAAAGAACATGTCAATACTATAATGCCAGAATGCGTTTCATCTTGTCCTTGGATGAAGGAACCACCAGCGCCCGGGCCGCGCTTTACGATGACAAAGGCCGCCGAACGGCCATGGAGTCGGCGTCGTTCGCCAGCAAGTATCCGAAGCCAGGCTGGGTAGAACAAGATCCCGAAGAAATTTGGCGCGCGCAATTGGACGCTACTCGCCGGACTCTCGAATCCGCAAAGACGTCCGCCGCTTCCATCGCAGCCATCGGGATCACCAATCAGCGCGAGACCACGATTGTGTGGGACCGCAAGACAGGCCAGGCAGTCTCACCCGCGATCGTTTGGCAGTGCCGCCGGACAGCCGATTTCTGCGCAAGTCTGAGTGCCTCGAGCGCCGCTTCCGTGATCACCCGCAAGACGGGCCTCGTGATAGATGCATACTTCTCCGCAAGCAAGATCCGCTGGATTCTCGAAAACGTCCCGGACGCGAAACAGAAAGCGCATGACGGCGAATTGCTTTTCGGAACCGTGGACACGTGGCTCATCTGGAAGCTGACCAACGGCGCGGCGCATGTCACCGATTATTCCAACGCCTCGCGAACCATGCTGATGGATATAGGGCTTGGCGAATGGGATGACGAATTGCTTCGCATCTTCGGCGTGCCTCAAGCGATGCTTCCTCGCATATTCCCGTCCAGCGCTGTCGCCGGCGTAGCCGTGGCGGAACATCTCGGAGCAGAGATTCCCATCGCGGGTATCGCGGGCGATCAGCAGGCTGCTCTTTTTGGCCAAGCGTGTTTTCGCCCGGGCTTGTCGAAAAACACTTATGGCACGGGTTGTTTCGCTCTTCTCAATACGGGAAGCCGCCAGCCGGTATCGAGGCATAAGCTTTTGAGCACGCGGGCAGCCTCCACCGGCAAAGACGCTCAGTTTGCGGTGGAGGGCAGCATCTTTATAGGGGGGGCGGCGGTTCAATGGCTGCGCGATAAACTAGGCATCCTGAAAAACGCGGCGGAGTCGGAGCAGATCGCAGGGTCCGTTGAGAATACCGGCGGGGTGTACTTGGTGCCGGCTTTTGTCGGATTGGGATCGCCGCATTGGGATTCGCAAGCTCGAGGCATGCTCAGCGGCATCACGCAGGGGACCGGGCGTGCCGAGATCGTCCGCGCCACGCTCGAAGGAATCGCATACCAAGTGCGGGAACTGATCGAAGCCATGGAAGCGGATAGCGGCGAACCTTTGAAAGAGCTTCGAGTGGATGGCGGCGCGTCTGCCAACAACTTTCTCCTGCAGTTTCAAGCTGACATTTTGGGCAAGCGCATCGTGCGGCCAGTCGATGTGGAGACTACTGCGCTAGGCGCAGCGTACTTGGCAGGGCTCGCGACTGGGTTCTTCAAGAGCCTAGATGAGATTGAGCAATTCTGGCAAGCGGAACGCGTCTTCGAGCCCGCGATGAGCGCTGTGAAGCGCGACGATCTCTGGTCAGGCTGGAAGCGCGCCGTGGCTCGTTGCCGCTATGAGGGATCGTAGAGGCGTGAATACCGCTGCATCAACCAGTCGCATGAGGCAGTTGGTTGAGGACCTCCAGTCACTCGAAGAGCGCTTGCGCATGGGCGGCGGACCCAAGAAAATTGACAAGCAGCATCGCGATGGAAAGCTGACCGCCCGTGAACGCATCGCGAAACTGATCGATGCAGGTTCGATGTTCGTCGAGATCGGCCTCCTCATCGCTCATGACAAATACGATGGACAGGCCCCTGGCGCGGGCGTGGTCATTGGCTTAGCCAAGATTGAGGGACGTTACGCCGTTGTCGTAGCGAACGATGCAACGGTGAAGGCTGGCGCATGGTGGCCCGAGACCATCACCAAAATCCTGCGAGCGCAGGAAATCGCCATGCGAAATCGCACGCCCATCGTCTATCTGGTGGATTCGGCCGGCGTCAATCTGCCTTATCAGGATGGAATCTTTCCAGGCCAGTACGGGGCTGCGCGCATCTTCTACTACAACTCGCTGATGCGGCGAAAGTTGCACGTGCCCCAGATCGCTGCGGTGATGGGACCCTGCATCGCAGGCGGTGCCTATCTTCCGGCGCTCAGCGATGTAATCTTCATGGTGGAGAATACCAGCTTCATGGGGCTGGGCGGCCCGAATCTTGTGAAGGGCGCAGTTGGGCAGACCGTTGATGCGGAGTCTTTGGGCGGCGCGCACATGCACACGACAGCCAGCGGAGTGGCCCACTTCATGGCCAAGGACGACGCCTCGTGTCTCGCGATGATCCGCCAACGTTTCGCTGAAATGCCGGCGCCAAATTCGAATCCGAAAGGAACGGCGCCTGCGAAGTCCGCCGATGGGCTTTACGACCTCATGCCGGCCGATCATCGTTTGCCCTACAACATGGAAGAGGTGGTCGCGCGCATCGTGGATGCCGAACCCTACCTGGAATTTCAACCCCACCACGCGCCCGAGATGCTGTGCGCGCACGCAAGTTTGTCCGGACGCTCGATCGCGCTCATTGCCAATCGGCGGGGGTTTCTAAAGACGGAGAGTGGACCGCGAATCGGCGGAATCGTTTACACCGAGTCGGCCCGCAAGGTTGCCTATTTCGTGGAGAATGCGGAACGAAACGGCGTGCCGCTGATCTATTTTCAAGATGTGTCCGGCTTTATGGTGGGAGTGGAGTCCGAGCGCGGCGGCATCATTCGGGCCGGAGCCGAAATGGTGGAGGCGATGGCCTGCGCCACCGTGCCGAAGCTCATCCTGACGCTTAACCACGCCAGCGGGGCAGGTTACTACGCCATGGCGGGCCAAGGCTTCGATCCCCATTTCGCATTCGCTTGGCCCACTGCGCGGATTGGAGTTATGGAAGGGGATTCGGCAGTGCTAGCGGTGCATGGCCCGGAGCTGGACAAGCTGAAAGCGGAAGGACAGCCGGTGCCAGAAGAATTGCAGCGACGCATAGATAAGACGCGAGCCGATTATGACCGATGGCTCGATTCGCATCATGCGGCGGCAAGTGGCCACGTGGATGCCATCATCGACCCGCTGGCCACGAGGCGTGTCTTGACGCTGGCTCTGGAAGCAGCCATGGCGAAGGGTCATCGCGAACATCTGGTTTTGGAAACACTCTAATTCGGCTCACCCCGCTCGGAGAAGAACTGTTGAAGCTGATTGAAGAGCAAAGGCAAGTGGAATTGAATAGTTTCCCAGACAACCTCGAGATCCACATTTCCGTAGTCATGCACAAGACGGTGGCGCATCCCCACAATCTTGTGAAAGGGAATTCCAGGAAACTCCGCGCACGTTTCAGGCAGTAATTGTGCTGCGGCCTCGCCAGCTACCATGAAGCGGCGAAGGACCGCATCCTGCGTCTTACTATCCTCCATAAACTGATCGTGCGTTAGTTCCGCGGCATACGTTTGAATGGTTTCTACCGATAGGAAAATGTCGAGCAGCCACGCGACCTGCCTAGGAGGAATAGAGTTCAAAGGTTGATCCGAGGATTGACTCACGTCGAATTGAATTTTGGTCCTGTTCGACCGAACGGCGAGTCAGTAGATCTACCTTGCAGCCAAGGATCTCTTCAAGCTCCTTATAGAGTTCAAAGAAATCCCATCCAAGATGCACATTGGGATGGAAGGTGACCAGCAAGTCGATGTCACTACCGCTGTGGGGCTCGCCTCGCGCGACGGAGCCGAACACCTCTAGTCGCGCGATGCCATGGTGGTGGCAGAAAGGAGTAAGCCGGGATCTGATCTCGTCCAGTGCTGGTGGAAATCGATTGTTGGTCGCAACCATCGACAGCTCCCTACCTAAACGTAAACGCAATACAGCAGGTTTGGTTGTGCGTAGGGACTGAACATAATTGTCGGTAGCTAAGGGTTTGCGTTTCTGTTTGGCGCTTACTACCAAGTATTATAACTACATTCATACACATCTTTGCTGTTCAACAGGAGTCGAGCATGACGTTGGCGTTGAAACCCGAGCAAGAGCAAATCATCGAACTTGCCATCCGGTCGGGCGCATACGATAACCCGGATGAGGTCATCGCCACGGCGCTATCGATGCTGGCCGAAGACATCGAGGATGGTGCGGTCTCAGAAGCACGTAAGCATGAGCCGCGTTTCACATTTGCGGAGGTAGAGGCCGAACTCCGCTCGCTTGGCAAGCTGAGGTGAGCGCGTACGTTATCACATTTGCTGCTTCTCAGCGAAGAGAGAGCTTGAGGATTTGGCGACCGGCCTGGTAGAGCGGATAATTGCTAAGCTTCCAATTCCAGGAAGTCCACGACAGGAATTTATATTGCGCCATCCAACGTGGGCTCAACTGGGAAGACCTCACCGATGTAGTCGGGGACATCCTTTTGGAATTGCTCGCAATAGTCTCGCGGTAAAATGATGCGGGCTATATCTCCTAAACGGAACGCGAGCCCATCGGGCAATCGCCATTCGCGTTCCATGTAGTAATTTTCGCAATGTTCTTCAGGAAGTCCTTCTGTGAAAAACTTGGTCCTGGCGAAGATGAGCTCTTCAAACTCCCCTGCCAACGCCGAGAAGCGTCCGAGAAGTCGATGGCCATCCGGCGTATTCGGTGGGGACAACTTGAATGTAAAGGTCGGCGCTCCGTCGATGCGAGTGACGTACTCTTCGAGATCGATTCCAACGCGCTGGAGTTCCGCACGTAGCTCGTCGAATCGCTCCCCGACGTTCTGCGGGCCGATTCCGATTCCATGGTTGCGCGCATTACGGGCAACGTAGGTAACGGGAGTAGCACCGTAGCGGACAAGAAAATTTTGAAAAATGCAATGCCGAATGAGCCATACTTCTGCATATGGATTTTGAGTTGTCCTGGTGGAATATCGCAGAAGCAGAGCATCGTGCACCTGATTGCTTCATTCGTCGAAAGCCGCTTCTGGCCGTCGCTGCGCATCGTGAAGCCAGGACCAAACTTTTCGCGGTAGCTCGCCTGCAACCAGCCCTCCCGAGGCTTCTTAGGGCCAAATCGATCGCCTAGGATCTTAAGGAAAAGTGCGTATCGTTCGGCATTGTTGGGCTTGGGTTGTCCGACAAAATGGGTCAGTTGGATTGGAGACGTAGGACTGGGTGTTCATGCTCACATTGTCACGGATCGCTCTATCGGGGCCGGTTTCCGCGCAACTAATACTTCCACCTCTGCCTACGAACGGCGGTAGGCTGGAAAGGCGCAGCGGCTGGCCCTGGCCACGAATCAGTGCGTTGTGTGTTCAGCGAATCGACTCCTGTCAATACAAGCTGAAACACGGCCATCGACACTCAGCAAGTGATGGACTTCAAGCGGATCGCGCATTTCAAAGCGTTTACGATTCATGAGCACGGGCCTGTTCTTCTCCCCGTCTTCCGAACTGGATTCCGGCAATACGGTTCGCGGCGCCTCTGAAGCAGCGCGGCAAATCCAATCGCCGGATTTTCGAGAAGCACGAGCCCTACGGCCGATAAAGCGCCATGCTGGTATCCGTTTCCCACACCTTAACTTCCGAAATGCGCACGGCAACATCCTGCGTCATTCCGCCGCTCATCTCATCATGGAAGTACTTCGCAATGTTCTCCGCCGACGGGTTTAGTTCCGTAAAGGGCGGCAAATCGTTTATAAATCGATGATCCAGGTACTCCACTACTCCATCCATCAGGCGCTTTAATTCCAGGAAGTCCACCAGCAAGCCATTGGCGTCCAAGTGCTCCCCTTGCACGGTCACCTGCACGCGATAATTATGCCCGTGCACGTTCTCGCACTTGCCCTTGTAATTACGCAAGGCATGACCCGACGCGAAGGTCTTCTCCACACTGACTTCAAACATTAAAAAACTTCTCGACCTCTTCTATATTTGTCGTGAAACCGTAATCCGGCAGGCTATCGAAAAACACCTGCCCGTAAAGCTTCTTCGTAATACGATTATCCAGCAACGCGAGCACCCCGCGATCCGAACTGCTCCGGATCAGCCGTCCAAACCCCTGCTTCAGCGTAAGCGCGGCTTGCGGTATCTGGTAATCGTAGAATGGATTCCCTCCCTCTTCGCGAATGTTTTGGATGCGGGCCTCCACCACGGGGTCGCTCGGAACGGCAAAGGGAAGTTTGTCGATGATCACGCAACTCAGCCGGTCGCCTTGCACGTCCACACCTTGCCAGAAGGACGATGTGGCGAACAGCACGCAACCATCGGTGCGGCGGAACTCGTCCAGCAGCGCATTGCGCGGACCAGTGCCTTGCATGAGAGTCGGATACTCAATCGCCAGCGACACACGATCATACATCAAGCGCATTTGCTGATAGCTGGTGAAGAGCACGAACGCCCGGCCTTGGCTTAAATTTAATATCTTGAGGATTTCTGCCGCCGCTGCCGCTGTGAATGCCGGGCTGCGCGGGTCCGGCAGATGCTGGGGAACATAGAGCAGGGCCTGCCTGTGATACTCGAAATGGCTGGGCACCACCAGCGTCCGCGCGGTCTTCACGCCCAAGCGCTTTTCAGCAAACTCGAAGGTGCCGCCAACCGCGAGCGTAGCGGAAGTGAGCACGACGGTATTCATGGAATCGAACAGCTTCGTTTGAATGAGAGACGAGACGTCGATCGGCGTCGCTTGCAGGAAAATGCCTCGTCCGCGCTTTTCAATCCAGTAGACGTACGTCTTCTCTCCGCCGCGCGTCCAAAACTGAAGCCGCTGCGAGAGCTCCTGCGTGCGCCGGAACAACGGAATGGATTCTTCGGGTGCATCCTTGATCAGCTGAAGATGCGTGCCCAGCAGTTCGATGGCATGGAGCACATCCATGTAGTGCTCGTGATGTGTTTCTAAAAACGCCTCATGCCCGCGGAAGCCGGCTCGTCCGTCCGCCTCTCCAAACAGGTAAAAGAATGTTTCGGACCGATCCCGCAGCGTATCTAAAATTCGGTCTAGCTCCTGCGACCCGAACTGCTTCCGCCGCGACATTCCGGCTACATCTCGGATCACGTCCTGAAACTGATAATTACTGACACTCACGCCGAAATACTGTCCGGCAACGTCTTCGATTTCGTGCGCTTCGTCGAAAACGACCGCCGCGTAGTCTGGAATAATTCCGCCGAAATCGCCATCCTTTACGGCCAGATCGGCGAAGAACAAGTGATGGTTCACGATCACGATATCGCTTTCGTGCGCTTTCTGGTGCATCTTCGTAATGAAACAGCGCTCGAACTGTAAGCATCGCTGGCCGGTGCATAAATCGCGGCGCGCGTCCACTTTTCCCCACGCCGAGCTATGTTCTGGCAGCGTCTTGATTTCAGAGCGGTCGCCGGTCTCGGTAGTTTTCTCCCAATCTCGAATGATCTGAAAATCAGCGACCTCTTCAAGCCCCGTCAGCACCGGTTCCTTCTCGGCATCGTAGATTTTCTGCCGGCACGCATAATTCGCGCGGCCTTTCATGTAACACACGTTCAGCAGACGCGAAAAATGTTGCTGAAGAAACGGGATGTCCTTGAAGAAAAGCTGCTCTTGCAGATTTTTCGTTCCCGTGGAAACCACCACCCGCTTTCCAGAAAGGATGGCGGGAACCAGATAGGCCAGCGTCTTTCCCGTGCCGGTACCAGCATCGACGAGGAGGTGTTTTTTTTCCAGCAGAGCGCTCTCCACGGCTTCCGCCATTTCAAGCTGGCCAGGGCGAAATTCGAACTGAGGGTGCCACTTCGAAAGGACGCCCGTGCGGGAAAAAAACTGACGCGCCGATAGCGCTTTGGCCGGCGTGGACATCTGTACCTATTCTATGGGGTGGATTCCGGGCGGAATCCTCTCAGTTTACGTACACGGGACTCTTATTTTCCCTGCGCCGGGCCAGCAAATCCGAGATTGCGCGGCACTCGTCCGCCAGCTCGCGGAACTGATCGGGATAGAGCGATTGATATCCGTCCGTAAGCGCCTTTTCCGGATTCGGGTGAACCTCAACAATCAGTCCAGACGCGCCGGCCGCCACTGCCGCCAGAGCCATCGGATGCACCCTGTCGCGCTTGCCGGTCCCGTGGCTGGGATCGACGATGATTGGCAGATGGCTGAGCTTTTGCACCGCAGGCACAATGCTGAGATCCAGCGTGTTGCGCGAGTGATCCGCAAACGTGCGCACACCTCGCTCGCACAGGATCACCTGGTAATTCCCCTCTGACAAAATATACTCCGCCGCCATCAGGAACTCGTCGAGCGTGGAAGACATGCCGCGCTTCAGCAGGACAGGCTTGCGGGATCGCCCGGCCCGGCGCAACAGCGAGAAATTCTGCATGTTGCGAGCGCCGATCTGAGCGCAGTCGGCGTACTCCTCGACTAGATCAAAGGTCTCCACGTCGATAGCTTCCGTCACGATGCCGAGTCCCGTTTCGGCGCGCGCCTCCGCCAGCAGCTTGAGCCCTTCTTCCTGAAGGCCTTGGAATGCGTACGGGGATGTGCGCGGTTTGTAAGCGCCGCCGCGCAGAAGCTGTCCGCCTGCATCCTTTACTGCCCACGCGCTGGCCAAGATCTGCTCGCGGCTCTCCACGGAGCACGGGCCGCCGCACAACGTCATTTCACGCCCGCCGACGGGAAAGCCACCCACCATGACTACCGTATTGTCAGGTTTCACTTCCCGGCTGACGAGTTTGTAAGGCTTGGAAACGGGGATGGCTTCAGTGACACCGGGCAGATCTTCAAACTCAGCCGCATCCACTGGCCCGTGGTTTCCGGTGATGCCGATGGCCGTCCGCTCGGCGCCCGGCATGATGTGGGGTCGAAATCCCAGGCTTTCAATCTTCTTGCAAACGCGGGCGATCTCTTCAGGCCCGGCTTGGGCGCGCATCACAACGAGCACAGGTATTCGTCCTTCGTTTCCAGTGTAGTCGACTAGGGCCATCTACTCATTCCGGAGTGCCTTAATCGGATCGACACGTGCAGCACTGCGGGCCGGGATCCAGGCGGCAACAATT
>JANXQZ010000154.1 GCA_025353235.1 Bryobacterales bacterium | reverse complement strand
GCGAAGGCTTCGGCATAACCGATGAGGCCTAGGTCTCGAAACTCGCAAGGGCGGTTGGGCATGGCTCACGGAAACCCATTTCCGCTAGACATTAATGGCGAGTCCGTAGACGTTGTTGAAAGCTTCGCCCATGGCCTCATACAATGTCGGGTGCGCGTGGATCGTGTGGACCATGCTCTCCACCGTGGCTTCCGATTCCATCGCGGTCACTGCTTCCGAGATGAGTTCGAAGGCCTGCGGTCCGATGATGTGTACTCCGAGGATCTCCCCGAAGCGCTGGTCAGAGACGATCTTCACGAACCCATCGTGACTGCCTAGGATGCTGGCCTTGCTGTTGGCTGAGAAAGGAAATTTGCCGACCTTAACACTGAAGCCCTGCGCCTTCGCCTGAGCTTCGGTTAACCCGACACTGCCGATGCCAGGCTCCGTGTACGTGGCCCCTGGGATGCGGTTCCGGTTGATGGGCTTCACCGGTTTACCTGCCATGTGGGCCACTGCCACCATTCCTTCCATGCTGGCAACATGCGCGAGCTGCGGCGTTCCCGCCACCACGTCGCCAATCGCGTAAACGCCCGCTTCACCCACCTGCTGGTTCTCATCCACCTTGATGAATCCGCGATCCACTTGGCACTGAATTGTCTCCAGGCCGATGCCATCGGTGTTCGGCTTACGTCCCACGGCGACTAGCAGCGTCTCGGCTTCCATCTCTTCGCGCTTTCCGTTGGCTAGGGCAGCGCAGAAGCGAACGCCGTTTGCGGTCCGTTCGATGCTCTCCACCTTGGCACCCGTCTCGCAGCGAATACCAGTCTTGCGGAACACGCGCTCAAGCTCCTTCGACACTTCCTCGTCTTCCACCGGCACTAGGCGGGGCAGCATCTCGAAGACCGTAACCTTGGTGCCGAAGCGATTAAAGATGGATGCAAACTCGACGCCGACCGCCCCAGCTCCGATGATCGCCATCGTCTTCGGGACCGCCGGAAGGTCCAGAATTTCGATATTCGTCAGAATGCTTTTAGCGTCGGATTCCAGGCCGGGCAGCATCCGCGCCACCGAGCCCGTCGCAATAATAATGTTCTTGGCTTCCAGAGTCTGCGTCTTGTCGCCATCGCGGACCAGGACTCTACCGTTGCCCTGCAAGGTGCCGAAGCCTCTGATCGTGTCCACCTTGTTCTTTTTCATCAAGAACTCGACGCCTTTGGCGTGCTTGGAAACAATCTTGTTCTTGCGGTCCAGAACTTTGGGGTAATCGAGCCGAGGATTCTCGCACTGGATTCCCTGGTCGGCGGAATGCTTGAAATATTCCCAAACATCGGCCGTATGAAGCAGCGCTTTGGTGGGAATGCAGCCGACGTGCAGGCAGGTGCCGCCCAGCTTGGGGTCTTTCTCGATAATGGCGGTTTTTAGGCCGTATTGCCCTGCTCGGACGGCGGCGGAGTAGCCTCCCGGGCCGCTCCCGATGACGATCAGATCATATGCCATGACTAAGTTCCAGGATAGCAGGGGGTCAGGCCTGCAACCCGCCACGAATCAGCCCGGCGACCGCCGTCTCGAAACAAGAATCGCAGCCAGCCCTATGCCGGCCAGCGCGAGCGAACCCGGCTCAGGAACTGGGGACGCTCCGAAAATCAAACCTGCAGCCGGGTCAATATTAGTCACGAAGCGGGTGGTCCCGTTCGACAAGTCAAGCGTGAGCAACTCACTGGTATCTCCCTTAAAAGAGTAGAAGGTGCCGTTCACATCCACCGTCGTAACGAGAGCCAGCCCTAGGGGCGCTAGGCGGGCCGTCATTCCGGTGGAGGGATCGATCTGGTAAAGATATTCAGGAATCACTGCGGTAACGGGCCTTCCGGTGGCCGGGTCAACCGTGAAGGCCTCGAAAGTTGCGTACAACTTTCCCCCGACGCCAAAGAGACTCTCGTCAAACACTGAAAGAACTCCTGCATCAGGAAAATTGGGAAACCCTGCGGGGACAGCGGGGACACCGGTATGCCCGATCAGGTGCGCGGCTCCAGTCGCTGCATTGACTGCATAGAGGTTGTTGCCGAAGTCCGTCGCGTACAGTTTTCCGCCAACCTCGCCAAGAAGATTAGCCGAGGTTGGTCCGCACATAGGGCTTAGCACCGTACAGTCGGCCAATCCTGTGGCGCCGATGACGGTGGTTAAGCCAGTGGCAGGGTTAATCGAGTCGAGATTGCCAGAGAATGTAAGAGTGAAGAGAGATCCATTCGGCCCCGGAACCAACCCATTCAAAGCTTCCGGCGTGTTCGGGCCGATTTGATGAAACGCCCCCGTGGCAAGATCTATCGTGCCAAATTGTTGGTTACCGGTGACAACATACACCATAGAAGCGGCGCTTGCGGATGCAGTGAACAGAATAAATCCTAACCAAGAAGTTAGCTTTTGATGAGTGAGCATATGCTTGTGTTCCTCCAATCAAGTAGGCGTGGAACGAGTCGGGAAACTATCACGCTGCGGTATAATTCAGCCCATAAGCCATGCAAAGGGCAGGACAAATTGGCGACGCTGATGTCAGCGCGCTACTCCGCGCCTGGAGCGAAGGAGACCGGAGCGCTCTCGAAAGGCTGATCCCCTTCGTTTATCACGAGCTTCATTGTCTGGCCCGCCGCTACATGAGAACAGAGCGCCCTGGCCACAGCCTGCAGGCCACCGCTCTGGTGAACGAGGCATACATGCGGCTAGTGGATTACCAGCGCATGCAGTGGCAGGATCGAGCGCATTTTTTTGCAGTGTCGGCTCAGTTGATGCGGCGCATTCTGGTGGAACGTGCCCGCCGCCACAACGTGAAACGAGGTCGGGGAGTGCAGCACGTGTCGTTGGACGAAGCGGTCGTGATCGGTGGCGACCGGACCGGGGACTTGGTGGCTCTCGACGATGCGATGAACGCGCTTGCTCGTCTCGATGCACGTAAGGTGCAAGTGGTAGAAATGCGCTTCTTTGGCGGACTCAGCGTGGAAGAGACGGCGGAAGTGCTCAAAGTATCTTCCATCACTGTGATGCGAGATTGGAGCACGGCCAAGGCGTGGCTCTATCGCGAACTGGCCAAGGAGACCACTGATGGACTCCGATCGATGGAAGCAAGTCGATAGTCTGCTGCAATCGGTACTGGAGCATCCTCTGGGAGAGCGCGATGCGTTTTTGCGACGGGCATGCGCGAATGACGAGGGGCTTGAGCGCGAAGTCCGATCTCTTTTAACCTGGCAGGAACGGGCAGGGAGCTTCCTGGACAGCCCGGCTCTGGAGCTCGCCGCGCGAGCCCTCGCTATTCAGCAGCGCGAAGACAAGGGAGAAAGCAGCGATTTTTCCATTGGCCGGAGCTTCTCCCATTACCGCATTGCGGGAAAGCTTGGCGAGGGCGGGATGGGCGTGGTCTACAAAGCCCAGGACACCCGGCTCCACCGCTTTGTGGCTCTCAAGTTTTTATCCGATGAATTCGCTCGCGACCCTCAAGCTTTGAATCGTTTCCAACGAGAGGCCCGAGCCGCTTCATCTTTAAGTCACCCGAACATCTGCACGATTCATGACATCGGCGAGCAGGACGGCCGATCCTTCATCGTCATGGAATACCTGGAGGGCGCCACACTGAAGCAGCGCATCGCGGGA
>JANXQZ010000146.1 GCA_025353235.1 Bryobacterales bacterium | reverse complement strand
GCCACGTGCCGAACACTTTGGGGCTAACGTAGTGGTGCGCTGACGCGACCAGCAGAGTTAAATCGATCAACTCCCGGGCGGTCTCGTAATCCTCGCAGGGGAGCGCGAGCGCGATCGCCTCAACGGTCGCCGGGTCGCTCGCGGAGATCACCTTCCCATACAAGCCGCCCAACCCAAAGAGACCAATCGTCTCGCCCACTTGGAAGGGCCATGGCGATGTCGCGAGTTGTTCATTCGTCTCGGGGTAATCGATCCACCTTTCAGGGACCACGAATCTCTCGCCTAGGATTGTCCTGCTTATGGCGGTGTCGACTCTGGCACGCGGCATGTTCCTGATAGGTCCGCGAGCGTCTACGGGCGACCACTGGACGCCAAATCGATGCAGAGCGAATTCTTTGAGGAGGGCGTGCCTAGTCTCAATAAGTTTCGGGATCCATTGGACAGAAAACAATTTCGATCCCCTTTGTGCGGCTACCTGTCGCTCGAAATAACCGGTATTCGGCGAGGTGATGAAAGCCCATAGGGAGTTATCCGAGAGGAGAGCGGAGTTAACTTGCGCCATGTTCGCGCCGCACGTCTCTTCTGCGTAAGGGCGGCAAGGATTCAGCCCCAGCTGACTAGCGACTGCAGTGCTGAACCACATCAGGGCAAGGCTTATTAACCGTGTTAGCAATCGTTGATTGGCTGCGCCCCGACGAATACTGCTCATGCTGCCGAAATTGCTTTGGCGTTTAAGAGACGAAGCATCTCTTTCATTGACGCGTGAGATGCTGCCACTTGCTGCTCGCCGAAGATATGCGTCTCCAACTCTAGCCAGCCGCCAAAACCGTCACGCTCAAGCGCCCGGAAGATAGGAGGCCAATCCAGATGCTCCGGGTATTCCAGCAAGCTCTTTCCTTTTACGTGGACGTTCCACATCCGGTCCTTGGGCAGAGAACCGTACCCGTCGGGAAATGGCTTCTCACCAAGGCCCGAGCCATTGAGGGAATCCCAATTGATGCCAACGTTGCCGGGCAGCAGTTTCAGCAGCTCTGCCGTTTCCGCGGATGTGCCGGCATTTTGCGAACCCTCGTTTTCAATCAGCAGTTTGACGCCTTCCTTGTGAGCGATCCCAGCCAACTCTCCAATCACGTCGGCGATGCGCGGATAGATAGACTCCGGTTCCGCTACCCGGGAGAATGTGAAAATGCGAACCCGGGGGCAATCGAACGCGTGACTGGCAACAATGCCTTGGCGGAGGTCGTCGAGGCGGGCATCGAACTGAATCTTGTCCCGAGCCAAGCGCTTTTCCCTCGCTTCCGCTTCCTCGGGTTTCTTGCGTTTGGGCTCCGTACCTGGCAGGGCGAACTTCAGAAAGGGCGTGTCCAGCAGCGCAATGCCTATGCCTGCCGCTTTGAAATCGCGGACCGCCTGCTGCATGGCTTTTGGA
>JANXQZ010000145.1 GCA_025353235.1 Bryobacterales bacterium | reverse complement strand
GGGAGCGAACGGTGATGATCGGGGACAGTTCGGTAGATATTCTGACTGCGCGGAATGCGGGCGTGCTGGCGTGCGGAGTCACTTATGGCTTTCAGCCTGAAGATCTGAAGGCCGCCCGACCGGATATTCTCGTGGACGATCTTGGCCAGTTTGCCGACTACATGCTTACAGCGCGTCCGTAACGGTGCTCTGCGGCTGAGAACCACCGTCTCGGTCGGCATGCACCGGCCAATCTGGATGAATTCTGCAAAGGTCTTTCTGTTTTCAATTAGTTAGACTTGGCCAGTCTCGTGCCTTAGCAGGGGCAGGAGGAAGACAAATCATGAAAACGAAATTGCTGGCATTGGCGCTTCTGGCGGGGAGTTCGATGTTCGGAGCGACGCGATTTTCGGTGGGCATCAACTTCGGGGGCTACAACCAAGGCTACTATGCGGCAGCTGCTCCTGCTTATGTCGTTGCAAGGCCTCCCTGCCCTGGCCCAGACTACATATGGACTGGCGGATATTGGGAGCGAAACGCCTGGAGAGATGGCTATTGGAGCCGACCGGCTTATCACAGCTACGTCCAGAATCGGGATCGGGAGTTTGAACGGGACCGTTTCGTGAACAATGGGTTCAGACGGGACCGCGATGACGATCATTATCGAAGCCGCTACCGCTAAGCTTTGATGACCAATTTGATTGTCAACACGCAGGCGGCCCAGACGGACCGTTGCATTGACCTAAGCAACGGCCCGTCCGCCGCTGGGAGTATGGCTGCCTAAACTGAGAGATATCTTGAAGCTCACCAAGCCTGCCGATAAGAAGGCTTGTGATTAAGCAGCTTGTCCTTCTCTCCGTGCTGGCTTCGCTTTTGCAAGCGGCGCCTCCAGTTTCCGTTACGGCCGCGCCAGCCATCGTGACATTTGGATATCAGATCGGTGCGGCGAAACTGCCGACGGCTCAGACCGTTTCCATGCGGGCTAGTGCGGGAACTCCCGCTTTCACGACTTCCGTTACGGGAAGCGCGCCTTGGCTGACCATCAGCCCCGATACTGGAAAATTGCCCGGGAGTCTCAGCTTTCAGGTAAACCCAACTAGCCTCGCGGCGGGAAGTTACATTGCTACGGTGAATGTCGCCGTGGTCGGCGTGGCGAGTCCCGTGACTATTCCGGTGACGCTCAACGTCACGGCCCCTCCTTCGGCGTTGACTCTCAGCTCGACGGCGTTGAGCTTTAGCGCTCCACCTTTGCCTCCTGCTTCTCAAGCTATTCAGTTATCCACCACGGGATCGCCCGTATCGTTTACCGCAGCGTCGGGGAGCCCGTGGCTATCGGTGTCTCCCGCGGTGGGAGTGGTGCTTCCTGGAGAGCAGATTGCTCTCGTTGTGGCGGTCGATCCGACGAGTCTCAGTCCTCAGGCTGCTCCGTATGCAGGCAAGGTAACCGTCACGCAGGCTGGAGCGGGA
>JANXQZ010001002.1 GCA_025353235.1 Bryobacterales bacterium | reverse complement strand
ACCAGGACGAGGGCCGATTGCCAATCGGCCGCAGGTTGACAACCTGCCCTACTTTACAGGGGGAAGACGCTAAAATGGCCGTAAACTTACGCGCATTAATCGGAAAACTGAACGACACCTCTCGGAACGCACTGGAAGGTGCGGCGGGACTCTGCCTCTCCCGAACACACTACGACATCGAAATCGAGCACTTTCTGATGAAACTGCTGGATGCACCGGGGTCGGACTTCACGTTCATCGCAAAACAGTTCGGAATCGACAAATCCCGTTTTGCCGCTGAGTTGACGCGAAGCCTGGACAAGCTGAAATCGGGGAATGCACGAACCCCGGCGATTAGTCCAACCGTCCTCAAAATGGTTCGCGAAGCGTGGACCATCGGGTCGCTTGAATATAGCGCAACGCTGGTCCGGTCGGGCCACACGATTCTCGCGCTAGTAAATGACGAGGACCTCGTCCGGCTGATGAAGGACGTCAGCAAGGAGTTTCAGAAGATCGACCCTGAATCCCTGCGCAAAGACTTCGCCTCCATTGTTGCCCAGTCTGAAGAAGAATCGCAGATGGCCGCGGCATCTTCATCGGCGGACTCGCCCGACGGTCAGCGTTCGGCGCCGGGAAGCAAGACTCCCTTCCTGGATCAATACACGGTCAACCTCACGGAGAACGCGCGCAAGGGCAAGATCGACGAGGTGCTGGCCCGCGACTTCGAGATTCGCCAAGTGGTGGATATTCTCACTCGGCGTCGGCAGAACAACCCGATTCTTGTCGGCGAGGCAGGCGTTGGGAAGACCGCTATCGTGGAAGGCTTCGCTCTGAGAGTAGCGCGAGGGGATGTGCCGCAGCCGTTGAAGAATGTGGCGGTCCACACGCTCGATCTGGGGCTGCTGCAAGCGGGCGCTGGTGTGAAGGGCGAATTCGAAAATCGTCTGAAGGGCCTGATCAACGAGGTGAAATCGTCGCCCACTCCAATCATTTTATTTATTGACGAGGCGCACACCATGATCGGCGCGGGCGGCCAAGCCGGTCAGAACGATGCGGCCAATCTTTTGAAACCTGCGCTGGCCCGAGGCGAAATGCGCACGCTGGCCGCCACTACCTGGTCCGAGTACAAGAAGTACTTCGAAAAGGATCCCGCTCTGGCTCGCCGCTTCCAGTTAGTCAAGGTAGAGGAGCCCAGCGAAGTTCAGTGCGAGCTGATGCTGAGAGGCGTCGTTCCCGCCCTGGAAAAGCATCACAAGGTAAGAATTCTGGACGAGGGCTTGGCCGCTGCTGTCAGGATCTCGCATCGCTATCTTCCCGATCGCCAGTTGCCCGACAAAGCGGTCAGCGTGCTGGATACTGCGTGCGCTCGGCTTGCATTGGGGCAAAACACGATCCCTGCCGCGATTGAAGACGCCACGCGAACACTGGACGATCTCGCGGTTCAGTCGCGCGTACTCGAAAGGGAAGCGGCGGTGGGCGCGGATCATGCGGAACGCCTCGAAACAATCGCGCAGAGCCGCACCGCCACTGAAGAAAAGCTGGCGAAGCTGAAAGAGCGCTGGGATAAGGAATTGAAGCTTGTGAACGAGATCCGGGAGATCCGGACTACGCTCGAAGAGGGTCATGCTGCGGGCTCCAAAGGCGCTTCGAATGGATCGGATTTGCGCGCCAAACTCGGGGAACTCAACTCAGCGCTCGACACCATGCAGGGCGAGACGCCGCTGATTCGGGTCTGCGTAGACGAGCAGATTGTGGGCGAAGTAATCTCCGGATGGACGGGCATCCCGGTGGGCAAGATGGTGAAGGATGAGGTCGCTACTGTTCTGGAATTAGAGAAGCATTTGGGAAAGCGCGTGATCGGTCAGGACCATGCTCTTGCCGCGATCAGTCAACGCATCCGAACATCGCGGGCCAGCCTGGACGATCCGAACAAACCGGTAGGCGTGTTCCTGCTAGTGGGACCGAGCGGCGTCGGCAAGACTGAAACGGCCCTGGCGATCTCGGATTTGCTCTACGGCGGCGACAAGAACGTGATCACGATTAATATGTCGGAGTTTCAGGAGCCGCACACGGTATCTACTCTGAAAGGATCGCCTCCGGGGTATGTCGGTTACGGCGAAGGCGGTGTTCTCACGGAAGCGGTGCGGCGTCGCCCTTATTCTGTGGTGCTGCTGGACGAGGTGGAAAAAGCTCACCCCGACGTGCTGGAGCTATTCTTCCAGGTTTTCGACAAGGGCCAGATGGAAGACGGGGAAGGACGTCAAATCAACTTCAAGAATACGATCATCATCCTCACTTCAAATGCCGGTACGGAGACCCTGGCAAAGCTGTGCGCGGATCCGGAAACGATGCCCGGCCCCGCAGGTTTGGTGCAGGCTCTGAAGCCGGAGTTGGATAAGGTATTCAAGCCAGCTTTTCTGGGCCGTCTCGTAATCACTCCCTATTTCCCAATTAAGGACGAGGCGCTGAAACAAATCATTATTCTAAAGCTTGCGAAGATTCAGCGGCGCTTGCACGACACGCACAAGCTGACGCTGACTTACGACCCGGCTCTGGTGCAAGAGGTGGCTAGCCGCTGTACGGAAGTGGAAAGCGGAGCAAGAAACGTAGACAACATCCTCACGAATACCCTGCTGCCGGATATCTCGCGACGCCTGTTGAGTTCGTTTGCCGAGGGAACTAGAACAGCGTCGCTGCATGTTGGCATCGGAGAGAATGGCTTTTTTGTATATGAGTAGAGGAGGCGAGCATGTCAGTTTCTCTAAATGAGGCGCGCTTCTCCGAAAAAGATCGGCTGATCCGGATCAAGACGACCCTAGAGGATTCCGAGTTGCTCCTCGACAAGATCTCAGGCACCGAGGCTCTCTCGACGCCCTTCGAGTTTCGGGTGTTGATGATGTCCACCAACCCGACCA
>JANXQZ010000049.1 GCA_025353235.1 Bryobacterales bacterium | reverse complement strand
CAAGGGTGGAATGTGCGCGCTGGCGACATCGGCGAGAAAGCCGTGATCGTTGTGCAGCAGCAGACTGGCGGCACTCAGACATATACGATCACGGCTTTCTCGCCGATGTCGCCAGCGCGCACATTCCACGCTTGGCGGCGCTCTGTAACCGCTCCGGCCGAGAGACGCTGGCGACTCGTTGGGTTGCTGGACCCGTTGACTGCGTATGGGCTCAATGACTGAATCAGATCGGCCACTGGCTTCCCGTCCACGGAGATGAGTTCGTCTCCTATTGTGAAGGGATAAGTCCTTCTCGGCAAGTATATTCGATCAATAAAATCGATGATAAATTTGCCGTCGTAAATGTCGCCGTCCATGTGAAGCCATGCGTCGAAATTGGAAGGCACGATGAATTCATCGTGGCTATCTTTTAAGCCGGCCACGTATTTCGTGAGAATGTCGTAGAACTCAACATCGGACTTTGACTGGTTGATCTGATCGATCCATGGTTTGACATTGAACAAGTCAAAGCCAAACACGTCGCGTTTCAGCTCGTATGGACCGTAATTAGTGGCGTAGAGGCCGACCAACTGGTTAAAATCGGCGATCTTCTGTTCTTTCGTGAGCTGCGCCATGCAAAGCGGCGCCAGACACAGGAGGGGCAATAGGGTGCGGGAGAAACGCATAATGTCCTTTAGATTACATTCTAGTCGAATGTACTGTTTTAAAGTGAATTGAATAAAAGAAATATTACACTTTTCTGAATTATTCCAGCAGTCGCCTACGAGCCTGAATAACTAGCGAAGCCGCCTGTTCGACGTCGCACTCGAGGGCAGTGAGATGACCCATCTTTCGTCCGGCTCGCGGTTCCAGCTTGCCATAAAGGTGCAGCTTGATCTGCGGGTATTCACAGGCGCCCGCCCAATCGGGCTCGCCTTTCGACCACAATTCGCCCAATAGATTCGCCATGGCCGCAGGCCGGTATCGCGCCGTAGATCCGAGCGGCAATCCGCACACGGCGCGCAGTTGCTGCTCGAATTGGCTGGTGACGCAGGCATCGAACGTCAGATGGCCGGAGTTATGGGGGCGGGGCGCCAGCTCATTGATCAGCAGCTCGCCTACTCGCGTGACGAAGAACTCCACGCACAGGACGCCGACCACTTCCAATTTCTCGAGCACGACGCGCGCAATCTCCACCGCCTGGGCGGCCAGCTTCGGATCGATCCGGGCAGGCGCAATCGAAATGTCCAGAATGCGGTGGCTATGCTCGTTCTCGATGGCGCCGTAATGGACGAAAGACCCGTCCACCCCGCGCGCCGCAACCACCGAAATCTCCCGCTCGAAATCAATGAATGCTTCCAGAACTGCTTGGTCCGCCCCCACCGCTTCCCAAGCCTCGGTGAGCTGGTCAGGTGACTTCACCAGAAACTGCCCCTTGCCGTCGTACCCGAATGCGGCGGACTTCAAGACGGCTGGATAGCCCAGTTCATGCAGGGCGGTTTGCAGTTGCTCTCGCGAATGCACCTCGCGATAAGGAGTGAGCGGAAGACCCGCTTTCGTGATGAATTGCTTCTCGCGAACGCGCTGCTGCGTGATATGCAGGATTTCGCCATTGGGACGCACTGCGGTGCATTCAGATGCGGCTTGGGCGGTGGCGGTCGGAACATTCTCGAACTCAAAAGTTACGACGCTGACATTGCGGGCGAAGTCGCGCACGGCATCCAGATCTTCGTAGGCGGCGGTCACTTCCAGGTCTGCCACTTGCCCGGTGGGCGTGTCCTGATCGGGCGAGAAGGTGTGGACTCGGTAGCCCATTCGCCGCGCGGCTATGGCGAACATGCGCCCCAACTGTCCGCTCCCGAGCACCCCGATGGCGCTGCCCGGCAGGATCGCTTTCATCCCAGCTCCTGGCCTAGCACCTTCTTGGCTTGCTCTTCTCGGAATTCCAGGAGCTTGGTCTTTAATGCCGGATCGTGGTTGGCGAGCATAGCGATGGCTAAGAGCGCCGCATTGATTGCGCCCGCCTTACCAATGGCCATGGTTCCCACAGGTACGCCTGCGGGCATTTGAACGATGGAGAGAAGCGAATCCATTCCCTTGAGCGCCGCGCTTTCTATGGGAACGCCGAGAACAGGGAGCAGCGTGTTGGCGGCCACCATCCCTGGCAGATGGGCGGCCCCGCCCGCTCCGGCGATGATCAATTCCAAGCCGCGCGATTCCGCAGTGGAGGCGTACTCCGCCATTAAGGCCGGCGTGCGATGCGCCGAGACGACCTTAGCTTCGTGGGGCACGTTGAAGCGCGCGAGCGTCTCTACGGCATGGCGCATCGTTTCCCAATCGGACTTGCTGCCCATGATGACGCCGACCAGCGGCTTGGTCATTTATTGGCCTTGAGCCAGCGAATAGCCGGGTTTGCCGTCGAACTGGCGCAAGTACTCCGTTTTGCAAATGTCCAAGCCAAGGTCCACGATTCTGCGTTGCAGGTCGAGAACTTTCTTGGGAGTCGCGTCCGGCCCGACGAATCGGCAGCGGAAGCTATCGGTGCAGAACGTCTCTGGGAAACCATCGGGCCACACCTTCTGGCCGCGATTCGAGATCATTTGCAGGGCCAGACCGTCGCCGTCAGCCTTGCCGATTGCAGTGGCTAGATCGTTCGGCATGCGGGAGCGCCATTCGACATAAACATCGATGCCGTCCAGCTTGGTCTCGGCGTGCACGAATGTGGGAGGCTTTGCTTTTCCAGCTCGCTTGGCTGAGGTGTAATCCACCGCCTTGAGTGTTTCGGGCTTTTGGCCGATACGTCTCACGACTGCCTCGGCGAACTCCTTCGTCCCAACTTTCTCCTTGCTCATGCCCTCGGTGAAAACATCGTACGTATGCACACCGTCTTCGAGCGTGCGCATCCAAGCGTTGTGAACCGACTCGGCGATATCATTCTGTCCGATGTGGATCAGCATGAGCACCGCACCCAGCAGCAGGCCGGAAGGATTGGCCAGGTTCTGCCCGGCACGCCGCGGAGCCGATCCGTGAATCGCCTCGAACATCGCGCAGTGCTCGCCGATGTTGGACGAGCCCGCCAAGCCAACCGAGCCGGCGATCTGCGCGGCGACGTCCGAAAGAATGTCGCCATACAGATTCGGCATCACGATCACATCGAACGCTTCGGGCGTGTCGGCCATCTTGGCCGCTCCGATATCGACGATCCAGTGCTCGTTCACGATGCCCGGGTACTCCGCGCTCACTTCATCGAAGACTTCATGAAAGAGCCCGTCGGTCATCTTCATGATGTTGTCCTTCGTGAAGCATGTGACCTTCTTGCGGTTGTGCTGCAAGGCGTACTCGAAGGCGTAGCGGACGATCTTCTCGGAGCCGGGGCGCGAGATCAGCTTAAGCGTTTCCATCACGTTCGGGCTGAGCCGATACTCGATACCGGCGTAGCAGTCCTCTTCGTTCTCGCGAACGATGACGAGATCCATCTTGTGATGCTTGGTGCGAACGAATGGGTGGTACGAGACGCACGGGCGAACGTTGGCGTACAGGCCAAGCGTCTTGCGCGTGGTGACGTTCAAGCTCTTGAAGCCGCCGCCCTGCGGGGTGGTGATGGGAGCTTTTAGAAAAACTTTGGTGCGGCGCAGCGATTCCCAGGAACTCGGATCGATTCCGGCGCTGTTGCCGCGCAAGTAAACTTTCTCGCCGATCTCAATGTGCTCGATATCGAGCCGCGCTCCGGCTTCCTTCAGGATGTGGAGGGTGGCGGCCATGATCTCGGGGCCAATGCCGTCGCCGTTGGCGACCGTGATGGGAATAAGTTTGGACATATCAGAATTAACCAGTTTACCTTGACCTCATCCAAATCTCCCACCGTTCGGGAGCATACGTGATCTCACTTTACTAGGAAAGTGCCTCCCAGCCGGGACTGTACAAAAGCAAACTGCTCAAAGAATCTGCTTGATCAGGACACGATTGCGCTAGAGCGGGACGGCGTTGCGGGCGATGTATTCGTCGAACGCATGATCCGGCCCGATGTAGTGGAATTCTTCTGCGTAGGTCAGACCATGCCGACGTCCCACCTCGGCATCGCGGGATTCAAAGGCGAGCTTGATGTACTCTGCGGCGTCAAGCGAGGGCAGTGTTAATTTTCGCCCGGCGAGTGCGGCTTTTGTGTCCTTCACCATGTGATCGATCATGGTCCGACATGAATGAATACACGCGACCTTCGTCTCATGCGTGGCTCCAACGTCAACCACGCGATTTACTAGCTGAGGACCGCGCGCAAAGTAGTATTTTTCGCTCACCGCTTGCGACTTCAGCCCGGCGGCAAAGTGCTCGGGCAAGTCGAGGCGTCCGCTCGCCATCCAACACGCAGCCTCCACCGCTTGTGCAGTGACGTAGTGGTCGGGGTTCTCCTCATACTGTCCCCACGGATCGTAACTAAAAACTGTATCCACTTTCAGCAGACGGAACAGGAAGATCAAACGCCCGCGCAGTTCCGAGCGCCCTACATCATCCATGCGGTGATTTCGGTAGGCCAGATCGAAGGCTTGCTTCAGACCCAGAGTCGTGATGAATTGCTGAGTATCGCGTTCGTTGGCCAGCACCGTTTCACCCAGGGTCAAGCCGAACGAATCTTTCTCGTCGTTGCTAGTGCGGATGAAATAGCCCGTGTACCCTTCTTTAAGAAGCTTGGCGATAGTGCCGGACGCGAAGATGGGTCCGTCATCCAGATGCGGAGTGATCAGCGCCAGCACTTTGCCGACGTGGGGCGTTCCACTAACGGCGCGTTCCACAACCAGATTGCGCGAGCCTGCCACGTTGGTCTGAGCGAGCAAGCCCGGACTGAGAGCGCCACGGAGAAAGCTGCGACGTTCCATCAGTGCTTCCAAGTTGCTTTCTGGTACGGAAAGGTCTTCCAGTCCTGGCTGGCGCGCCCGTTCAGATCCCATGCGACTTTCCCAGCCCGCAGCGTCATTTCGCAGACGATCATCTGAGAGCCGTAGTTGCGCGCACCCGCGGAATCCACGAAGCCGAAGCGCCCTTTATCCACGCGCAGCACCGCAATGTCAGCGTCGCTGCCCGGGTCAAGAGTGCCAAGCTGCGGACGCTTAATTTCCTTCGCCGGATTCCAGGTGGACATGCGGACCACTTCTTGCAAAGACGAACCCAGATTGAGAAGCTTTGACATTACATTGGTCATGTCCTTCATTCCTGCGTTCATGCTGTTTATGTGTAAGTCAGTCGATATCGAATCGGGGCGGAAGCCTTGCGCGTAGGCCGACACCGCGACATACCAATAGAAACTGCCCGCGCCATGGCCAATGTCGAAGATGATGCCTCGCTTGCGGCCCGCTTCCATGGCGGGATTCAACTTGCCATTATCGAGCAGCTCTTCGCGGTGGCCGGAGAAGCAGTGCGTATAGATGTCGCCGGACCGGAGCTTATCCAGAAACAGCGCATTAATGTTGCGCTTGGCGTTGATTCGTCCGAAGTCGACCATTACGGGCAGACCCGTCATCTCCCCGGCCTTCACCGCTCCATCGATAGATTCCCAGCCCGGTCCTGCATAGTGGGCGGACTTGAACCCCACGATGATCTCCGGATTGGCCTTTGCCATTTTCGCGGCGGCATCGGCGTCCAGCAGGGCGATCTCGTCTTCTTTGCCAGTGCCCATGCCACCGCCAGCGATGTTTAAGAAAGCGAGAATGCGGGTCTTGGCGCGATCGATGATGCGGGTCTTGAAATCGGGGAAGGTCTGGTATCCCGAGGAGCCAGCGTCCACAATCGTGGTGACGCCGCTGCGAAAGGAGAATGCGTCCGCCTGCACGCCTTCGCCACCAGCTTCGCGCCAGACGTATACGTGGCCATGCAGATCGATCAGCCCTGGCGTTACGTGGAGACCGGACGCGTCCACTACTTTCTTCGATTCCTTCGGGTCAATGTTCGCTGCAACGCGAGCGATCTTGCCAGCCGATACCGCCACATCCATGAATCGGTCGATGTTGTTCTTGGGATCTATGACGTGTCCGCCCTTGATCAGCAGGTCGTACGATTGCGCGCTCAGCAGGGAAGCAAGGAGCGGAATGACGAACGGGAATCGGTGCATGGTTGACCCACGTAGTTTATCGCTTCAGCGAAGATTTCGGTGCGCCGCTCAGTACTGCGGTCCACTGCTCCAATTGATCGGACGCATCGAACACGCTTTTCCAATACTCGCGGAACTCATGGATTCTCCTCTTGCCCTCCGCGTGGAGATCCTGCTTATGGCCATCGTGTTTCAGCAGCTCGCGGATGGTGTACACGTCGCTGATCTCGCCGAGCATTTTCTGAAGCCGCTGCAAGGCTCGGAGCCGACTTGCTAGTTCCACTCCATACACCGGAGCGAACATTTCCAGCGCATACCGGAAGCGCTTCGTCTTTACCCGGAACCTGTGCAGTTCCCGCGCCGACTTGTGCCGCTTTGCCGCTTCGCGTCCAGCCTCGAAGTAGTTCGTCACCAACAGGGGAAGCGCCCGGTGCGCGTTCACGGCCGCAGTCTCCGTTTCCAGCCACTTCATTTGGAGTCCAATCCCAGGTATGCGCGCCAGCGCTTGGGGTAATCGCGCTCAGCCCATTTGTCCAACGCCGCTTTGAAGTGGGTGGCGTGCAATCCGCGTTCTTCTTGCAGCGTTGCTTTCAAAACATCCTCGCCTGAATCCTCCAGATGCTCCAGCGCGATGTCCCGATTGCGCACCTCGGAGCTCAGATTCATGATGGATTTCAGACGCTTGCGGATTTTCTTCACGTCATCGGAGGGAAAGAAATCCGGAAACAGAATGAGCCCCTGGCTGAACCGGCGGGTGGCGACGCGCAGGTCATGCACGGTGTCCGCGTCTTGCGATTTCGCGGCGCGCTCTGCCTGCTTGGCTAGCTTGTTCAGCCGTGCCTGGACCTGCTCACGGGTGAACGTGAGCAGGGATATGGAGCGGTCTGTGCTTTTAATCTTGCGTGGAATGTTGTCAATCCTCGGAGTCTTCTCAGGTTGTTAGCCCAAGACCTACAAATCTCCCGTGTAGGCGATTTTTTGGTCTCGCATTCCGTGAATAACGCGCAGGATGAAGATTCGGCTTCCGACTACCCGGTAATAGATGATGTATTTGCCCACCGGAAAAGCGCGGATGCCTAATTCCACTTCATCGCGCCTGGTTCCTGCCTCTGGAGTACGTACAAGCAACGCAAAATGCCTGGTTATCGATTCAACAACTTCGCTCGCAACCTCAATGCGGCTGGATTTCGTGGCAATGTAATACCAAATCTCTTCCAAGTCCCTTTTCGCTGGGTCAGAAACGCGAATGGCCTTTCTCAAGTGCGGGACTTTAGCTCTTCCTCAGCAAGTCGTTGTCGGCCCCGCGCCATCACTGTTTCGGCAAGCTCATGAATATTGGTTTCGTCATATTCAGTGAACTCGCCTCGTTCGAGGGCTTCTAAACCTACGCGCACTTCCCGCCGTACCGCTTCGAGGCGCTGATCGCGTTCCTTAAGGAGCCGGAGCCCTTCGCGCATAACCTCGCTAGCGGTCTGATACATCCCTGTGTTGACCTGGTCCACGACTAGCTTTTCTAATTCGGGATCTAGGGAGATGTTCACAAAGCCATAATACTCCCGAGCCTGCGAAAGGTCAAAAGTGGCAAGCCGTTCTCGCCTTAATCACGCTTGGGGATTTTCTTCACGTCAGCGAGGGAAAGAAATCAGGAAAGAGAATGTGCCCTGGCTAAAGCGGCGAAAAGCGACGCGCAGGTCGTGCACGGTGTCCGCTTCTTGCGATTTCGCGGCGCGCTCGGCCTGCTTAGCTAGCTTGTTCAGCCGCGGCTTCCCACTTTCGTGAACACTTCACGGCTAGCGCTGAATGTGTCATGGCTCTAATCTTCCCTCAGGTCGTTCTGGCCCACCGGCATTGTGGGAAGATTGTCAATCGTCTGAGTAATGGCAAAGTGGAATCCTAGAACGGCCGCAACTTTGTCTCGGATAGTTTGGCGCGTAGGGCAGGATGGCATCCTGCGCGCAGATTGATAATCGGCGCAAAAGGCGGGTTAGCAACCCGCCTGCAGGTTGACAACCTGCCCTACAAAGCCAATTCGTAAAAACATATCAAAGAGATATGTTTTGGTGAAACTATCTACTAGTGCATTGCAGGTGGCAAGCCATTCTCACCCCAATTCTCAGCCTTGAACGTGCGCCCTTTCCCGAACGGAGGCGCGGTCTCCTTCACCGTCATTTCGACTCGCGTGCCACTCACGCGCACCTCCACATGATGATAAAACCAACCCTGCCCAAAATCCTTTAACGGATCGTGTCCGCGCAGATGGCCGCCTGAACTCCCCACCACCATGTACACGATTCCCTCCCTCTCCAGGCGCGAGAACTGGTGAACGTGCCCACAAATCACATATTGCACGCGGTATTTCAGCATCATCCGATGGAACGCGAAATCGGTGCTCTGCAGCTTGAGCGGAAGCAGCCAGAACGGCTGATGGAAGACCACGAATTTCAGCGGCTGAGTTTTGCTTGCGATCAAATCCTTTTCAAGGAACAGCATCTGATCCGAACTCAATTGCAGCGAGCGGCTGTTGTCTAACACCGTGAAGTGTGCGCTCCCATGATTGAACCCATACGAGGCAGATCGCCCCGCCTGCTTTTCGAAAATCGAGTGGGAGGCGGCGGACCAGATATCGTGATTGCCAGGCGTGAGATAAAACGGGTACCTGTACCGAGTCCAGATCGGCCGAACCCGCCGCCATTCGGCTTCTGCAGTCGCATCGTTCAATCCCTGAATCGTATCGCCCACGTTGATGACGAAATCCGGGCGGCTCGCATCGACTTCCCTCCAAATCTGCTGGTAGACACCCTCAACGGTTTCGCCGGTCCGGTCGCCCAGAATGGCGAATTTGAAATCGGCGGCAGCTGATGCCATCGAGACCACCGCAAGCCACGCGCAAAGCACTCTCGGGCACATGGCCGTAAGTCTCCCACAAACTTTGAGAATTTTCCGGCATTCGCCCACTAACAAACCGGGTGGTGTCCGTTGCTCGTTCGCTGGATGGGGATGTTGGACAACGCGATCGCGGCAGGCATTGTGCCCGTGGCCATTGCTATTCTGATCAGCGGAATCGACGACATTGTGCTCGATCTGATTTGCCTGGTTGCCTGGATCCACGACACCTGGAAGCCACCCAGCCTGCCGCCTGCTTCCCTTAAAGAAAAGCGTATCGCCATCTTCGTGCCGTGCTGGCAGGAAGCCCAAGTTATCGGCCAAATGCTGGAGCATAACGTTTCGGCGATTCGATACAAGTCGTACGACTTCTTCATAGGGGCGTACCCAAACGATCAACCAACACTTGACGCAGTCCTTGAATTGGAGTGCCGCTTCGGGCGGGTCCACTTGGCTGTCTGTCCGCATGAAGGTCCCACGTCAAAAGCCGACTGTCTGAACTGGATTTATCAGCGTATGCTGTTATTCGAAGAGGACCAGGACCGGCCTTTCGACATCGTTGTCATCCATGACGCGGAGGATCTAATCCATCCCGAAGCATTGCGACTGATCAACTCGCGCATCGAAAATCACGACATGGTTCAGATTCCGGTGCTGCCGCTCCCCACTCCGTTCTGGAAACTGACGCACGGGGTCTACTGCGATGAATTCGCCGAACTGCAGTTGAAAGACATGCGGGCCCGCGGTTGGACGGGCAGTTTCATTCCATCGTGCGGGGTGGGGACCGGGTACTCCCGCAAAGCGCTCGAAAAGCTGGCAGAGGTCGCAAGCAATCGCATCTTCGAACCATCCTGCCTCACGGAAGATTATGAGAATGGAATCCGCCTCCACCAATTAGGTTGCACTCAGATCTTCATCCCGCCGGACCCGAGCCCCAAGGGCTTAGTGGCGACACGTGAATATTTTCCGTCCACGAGTTCTACCGCCATCCGCCAGCGCACGCGCTGGGTAACCGGGATCGCTCTTCAGAGCTGGCAGCGCCATGGTTGGCGAGGGGGCCCGGCGGTGCTCTATTGGTTTTGGCGGGACCGCAAGGGGCTGCTCGGAAATCCTCTTAGCATGGCCACGAATCTCTTCTTCCTTTTTGGATTGATTAGCTGGATCTACGCCCGCTACACGGGACAACCGTGGGGCATCACCCAGCACCCAATCGACTCAGGGCTGCTAGCGTGGTCCGTTTTTCCCCAGATAATTCACCTAGTGGTGCGCATGGCGTGCGTGCAGCGGGTGTACGGCGGCTTGTTTGCGTTGGGCGTTCCGCTGCGCGCCGTTTGGGCGAATTACATCAACGGCGTCTCGTCCATACGAGCGATCTATCGGTATGCAGGCGCTCAACTGCGGCATGAGCCGCTGGTTTGGGTCAAGACCGAGCACGCCTACCCGTCGCGCGAGACCCTCTTCGCGCACAAGCGTCGCTTGAGCGAAATTCTGGTTGGATCCGGCTATGTCGATGCGGACATTCTGGAATCGGCGCGGACCACCAAGCCAGCCGGAATGCGCATGGGCGAACACCTTGTTAGGATGGGGGCAATCACCGATGAGGAGCTGTACGAAGCGCTCAGCTTGCAGCAAAGCGTACCCTCGGGGCGCGTGGAAGTTTTCGAGATGAATGCCAACCTGGCGCGGGCTCTGCCTCGCGAAGTGATGGAACGATGGAGCGTGCTGCCCTATCGCTTGCAGGAAGGTAACCTGTTTTTAGCCAGCCCCGAGATTCCCTGCGATGAACTGAATCACGAATTGCGCGGCTACACCAAGATGAGTATCCGGTTCAGATTGGTAACACCTCGAAACTATAAGGAACTAACGCAGGCGTTGCACGCTTGAGTAAGTTGGGCCGCTCGCGGCGTTACACTACTGTTAGTAAGCAACGATGAGGGCCCTATCGATTCTGCTGGTCGAAGACAATCCAGGCGACGTACGCCTGATCCGGGAAGCGTTTAAAGAAGTCCGGATCGAGGCGGACATCGAAGTAGCCGAGGATGGAGAAGCGGCACTGGCCAGGCTGACGCACCTGCCTGAGGCGCTGGAGCTTCCCGATATGATTATCCTCGACCTCAACCTGCCGAAGATGGACGGCCACCAAGTGCTCTTGGAATTGAAGATGGATGTGCATCTGCGGAGAATCCCGATAGTGGTGCTCAGTTCCTCGCGCGATCCCAAAGACATCGTAGCCAGTTACAACAACTATGCCAACTGTTACATTCCCAAGCCGCTGGCCTTTGAGGATTACCTGTCGGTGGCCAAGGGAATTCAGGAATTCTGGCTACGTGTAGTATCTCTTCCGAATCGGACCCGTTGGGCTCCGGCGGCGGGTTAAGCGGTCACAAAGTCCGCAAGTGAAATCCGCCATCTACGTTAATTACTTGCCCGGTGGAGTAATCTAGCCGTCCTTCCGCGATTGCTCGTACGGCCATCGCAACATCCACCGGTTCCCCCATTCGCCGCTGAGGCAGCAATCCGGCGCGAATCCGATCCTCATACGCTTGCTCCACCGCCGAGATCATATCCGTGCGAACAATCCCTGGCCGGATCTCGAAAACGCCGATCCCGTGCGCGGCCAAGCGGGCCGCATACAACGCCACGCTCATGCTTAGACCCGCCTTCGACATGCAATAATCCGCCCGATTCACGGAAGCCGTGTAGCTGGAGATGGAAGTCACGAACACGATACGCCCGCTTTGCCGCTCCGCCATCCCGCGCGCCACCAACTGCGTCAGAAAATGCGGACCCTTCAGGTTGGTGGAGATTAACTCGTCAAAGCTGTCCTCAGTAGCATCCATCACGTCGCGCCGTTCGCGCGGTGCCATGCCAGCGTTGTTCACTAAGAGATCAACGTGCCCGTATGTCGACCTGACGTAAGCTGACAAGGCCGCTCGATCCGCTGACGACGAAATATCGCTCTGCACCATGTCTGCGCCCGTCTCAGCCGCCAGCGATTCAGCCGCATCCCGCCGACCTCGATAGGTTCCGATAACCTGGTGCGTCTTCGACAATTCGATAGCGACCGCGCGGCCGATTCCGCGACTCGCACCCGTGATCAGAGCCACGCATTTTGCGTCTGGTGGTTTCATCGCAGTAGAATCATAGTCTCATGAGCGAATTGGTTCTAACGAGCAAACAAGGCGAGATTGGGATTCTCACCGTGAACAATCCTCCCGTAAACGCATTAAGCCCCGGCGTGCCGGAGGGCATTGCTGCCGGACTCGATGCCTTCGAGAAAGACGATTCGGTAAAAGCAATCGTACTGATCGGCGGTGGACGTACGTTTATCGCGGGCGCCGATATTAAAGAATTCGGCAAGATCACCTCAGGCGGGGATCGCAAGCGCGGACCGGGCCTAAATGGGATTCTGAATCGGATCGAGAACTGCACCAAACCGGTGGTCGCTGCCATTCACGGAAGCGCATTAGGCGGCGGGCTCGAGACTGCTATGGGTTGCCATTACCGCGTGGCCGTGGCTTCGGCCCAAGTGGGCCAGCCTGAAGTGAAGCTGGGTATTATCCCCGGTGCGGCTGGCACTCAGCGGCTTCCCCGTCTTGCCGGGGTCGCGAAGGCGCTTGAGATGTGTGTGCAGGGCGATCCCATTAGCGCTCCAGAGGCATTGAAATACGGCATCATCGACCAGATTGTCGAAGGCGATCTATTAACCGGTGCAATCGCATTCGCCCAAACCAAAGCCGGAACCGCGCCGCGCAAGGTACGCGACCTCACGGACAAACTGGGCGATGAATCCGCCAACGCTCCCATCTTCGCTGCTGCCCGCGACACGGCTCGCAAGCGGCAACGCAACTTGATCGCCGCTCAAGCTGCCATCAGCGCAGTGGAGGCGGCTACCAAGCTACCCTTCGATGCCGGTGTAGCTCGCGAGTCGGAACTGTTCCAAGATTGCCTATTTTCCGATCAGTCCAAGGCGCTGATCCATGTATTTTTCGGCGAGCGCGAAGTGGTCAAAGTCCCGGACGTTCCCAAGGACACGCCGCTGATCCCAGTAAACAAAGCTGCCGTGATCGGCGCTGGAACCATGGGCGGCGGCATCGCGATGGTTCTCGCCAACGCAGGCATTCCAGTGCTTCTGAAGGAGACGGAGCAAGCGGCGCTTGATCGCGGCCTCGCCACCATTCGCAAGAATTATGCAAACTCGGTCGCCAAAGGCCGCTTTACTCAAGATGTGATGGACAAGCGCATGGCTCTCATTCAGCCCACCTTGTCGTACGACGGTTTCGCCGAAGCAGACATGGTGATCGAAGCCGTGTTCGAAGGCATGGCGCTGAAGAAGGAAATTTTTGGCACCCTCGATAAGATCTGCAAGCCCGGCGCGATTCTCGCGTCCAACACCTCCACGCTGAATGTTGACGAGATTGCCTCTGCCACAACTCGGCCGGAGATGGTGATCGGGACGCACTTCTTCAGCCCTGCAAATGTGATGCGGCTGCTGGAAATTGTGCGGGGCGCCGCGAGCTCGAAAGAGGTGATTGCCACCTGCATGGCACTTTCAAAAAAACTCGGCAAGGTGGGAGTTCTGGTGGGCAACTGCCGCGGATTCGTCGGCAATCGCATGTTCGGACCTTATCGGCGCGAGGCGCAATTCCTGGTGGAAGAGGGAGCCAGCGTGGAAGCCGTCGATAAAGCGCTCTACGATTTCGGAATGGCCATGGGACCTCTGGCTACGGGCGATCTCGCGGGCTTGGATGTCGGCTGGCGGATTCGCAAAGAGTACAAGGAGATTGGCGACAGCAGCGTGCGTCAACCGCTGATTGAGGATCGCCTTTGCGAACTGGGCCACTACGGCCAAAAGACCGGTGCCGGCTGGTATTTGTATGATGCGAATCGCAAGCCCCTGCACAACCCGCAGGCACAGGAAGTGATTGAAGCCTGCCGCAAAGAGACTGGCATAGCCCAGCGCGCGATCGGCAACGAAGAAATTGTCGACCGTTGCATTTACGCCCTAGTCAACGAAGGTGCGCGCATTCTCGAAGACGGTTTCGCCATGCGCTCAGTGGATCTCGACATCACCTATCTAAACGGCTACGGATTCCCCGCACACCGAGGCGGACCCATGAAGTATGCCGATCTTGTCGGTCTCAAGAAAGTGTACGAACGGGTCCGCGAGTTTGAGCAGCAGCACGGCGCGCTCTGGACTCCGGCTCCGCTCCTCAAACAACTCGCCGAGGAGGGGAAGACCTTCTCCGACCTGCCTGCTCAGCCATTGAAAGTTGCATCAACCGGAGCAAAGGCGTGAGAGAAGCAGTAGTAGTGGCCAGTTCGCGAACCGCTCTCGCCAAGTCGCATCGCGGATCGTTCAACATTACGCGGCCTGAGGACTTAGCCGCTCACTGTATTCAAGACGTTCTCCGAAAGACCCCGGGACTCGCGCCTGAAGAGATCGAGGATGTGATTCTCGGCTGCGCTATGCCGCATGGGCCGCAAGGCTCCAACATCGCCCGCGTGTCGGCGGTGCTGGCCGGGTTGCCCATCAGCGTTGCGGGCACAACGGTGAATCGATTCTGCTCCTCGGGGCTGCAGGCCATCGCGATGGCGGCTCATCAAATTGTCAATGAAGGCGCTGACGCCGCGATCGGAGGCGGAGTAGAGAGCATCTCGATGACTCCGCGCGACACTAACCCGCATCCGGTGTTGCAGGAACGCAAGCCCGGTATCTACATGGTGATGGGCGCGACGGCAGAAGTGGTTGCCAAACGTTACGGGATCACCCGCGAGGCTCAGGACGAGTATTCGCTGCTGAGCCAGCAGCGCACCGCGCGCGCTCAGCGGGAAGGCTTCTTTGCAGGCGAGATCGCTCCGATGAAAGTCACCCGAGCCCTCCTTGATAAAAAGACGGGGCAGGCAATTGGCATGGAGGAGGTCTGTGCCGCGACCGATGAGTGCAACAGGCCCGATTCCACTCTGGAGGGTTTGCAGTCGCTTAAACCCTACTTCGATCCGGACAGCGGGCATGGCAGCGTAACAGCGGGCAATGCGTCTCAGTTATCCGACGGTGCTTCCGCCACTCTTCTGATGTCGCGCGAGCGCGCCAACGAACTCGGCATTCCCTACAAACTCATCTATCGCGGTTTTGCAGTCTCTGGATGCGAGCCGGATGAAATGGGAATCGGACCGGTCTTCGCGATTCCAAAACTCTTGAAGCGGCACGGACTAAAGGTGGAAGATATCGATCTATGGGAATTAAACGAAGCTTTCGCCGTGCAGGTAATCTACTGCCGTGACCGGCTCGGGATCAGCAACGACATACTCAATGTGAATGGAGGCTCCATCTCCATTGGCCATCCTTTTGGAATGACTGGCTCTCGCATGACTGGCACGATCGCCAATGAAATGGCCCGGAGAAACGCGAAGCTGGGGGTGGTCACGATGTGCATTGGAGGCGGGCAGGGAGCGGCCGGACTATTCGAAAAGGCGTAACCGGCCACTCACTTGCTGCGCTTAGGTTGGCGCGTCATTCCGCCGCCTAGCAGTGAGCGCCAGATGGCATCCGGCACAATTCTGCTCAGTGCCAAGATCATCCGGCCATTCACCATGTAGCGAAGGCGAGGCGATGCATCGTTCGCCGCTTGAAAAATGACCTTAGCTACCGGTTTGGGTCCAGGAGCTGCATCGTCCTCGTTGAGCACCCATCTCATGTAGTTTGCGAACTGCGTTTCGTAAGCAGGATGGTTAAGCATCCCAATCGATCTAATAAAGCCTGTCTTAAAGTGGCCAGGTTCTACCAGCTTCACCAAAATATTATGCAATGACAATTCATAGCGGAGCGACTCCGAAAGGCCCTCCATGGCGAACTTAGTAGCGTGATAACACGAGGCGAACGGAGACGCGGTTCTTCAGCCGATCGAAGACACGTTGATAATGGTCCCGCCGCGTCGTTCCCGCATGCCGGGCAGCACGTGGCGAATCACGGCCGTAGCACCAAAGACGTTGGTCCGAAACTGATTTTCCAACTGCCCCGCGTTCGATCCTTCCAGGGGGCCGAAAAGACCGTAGCCTGCATTATTTACTAGTACGTCGATGGCGCCGAAGCGTTCGATGGTGGCGCTGACCGCTCCCGCAATGCTAGTCTCATCTGTGACGTCAAGCTGAAAAGCAGCCGTATTCTCCGTCTGGGGCAAATCGGCAAGCATAGCCGGATTGCGGGCAGTGGCCGCTACATTCCAGCCTCGAGCTAAGAATAGTTGTGCCGTCTCGCGACCGATTCCTGACGCGCAACCCGTGATTACGACGGTTTTCGGCATAACCGTACTGTAATATACATCTACGCAAATTATTACGAGGATGTAGCCGCTCACGCCGGAATGACGCACGGTCGATTTACGGCAACTTCAAGAACAGGGAAGAGTTGTTACTTGCGCGGGTGGAAATGCGCTCGTCGCCGATCGTTCCGCCATTTCGAGCCGGTGCCCAGCTCCGGGAGCAGAAGCGCAATCTGTGGCCAAGGCCCCAGAGGTTCGGTGAAAGCATCCAGCGCGAGAACGCGGAGACGTATCTTGGGGCGGAAAAGGATTTGGCCCTCACCGGGGCAAGGTAAAGAGGAACGTCGATCCCTTGCCTGGCTCGGACTCCACCCAAATACGCCCGCCATTGCGCTCCACAATCTTCTGGCAGATCGAGAGCCCAATGCCGGTGCCGGGGTATTCTTTCCCATGCAAGCGCTTGAACGCACCGAAAATGCGCTCCTGATCAGGCGCGGCGATCCCGATGCCATTGTCCTTCACCGACACCAGCCAAGCATCCGCCCCCGCTTCAGCGCTGATATTGATCCGAGGAGGATCCGAGCGGCGATATTTGAGCGCGTTGCCGATGAGATTCTGGAACACCTGCAACATTCCAATAGGGTCGGCAAGCACGGTGGGGAGCGAATCGTGAGTGACGCTGCCTTGGCTTTCCTCCAGGTTCATGCGCAGATTCACAAGGCTGCCTTCCACCACGCTGGCCAGTTCCACCTCTTGCGCCGGCGGAGCTGCTGCATTCGAAGCCATGGAATACTGCAGCAGGTCATCAATGAGCAGCGACATTCGCTTTACCCCATCGAGCGCGTTGTCTATGCAGTCCGCTGCGTCTTGCTCCAGCGCGGACTGGTGCCTGTCGGCCAATAGTTTTACGATGCTGCCCACTTGCTGCAAAGGAGCCTTCAAATCGTGGGAAACGATGTAAGCGAACTGCTGCAGATCTGAATTCGACCGAAGCAATTCATCGGTTCTTTGCGCGACTCGTTGCTCCAGGTCCGCGTTCAGTTTGCAGATCTGCTGCTCTGACGCGAGCCGATCGCTGATATCGAGGAGCGCCCAGCGACTTCCGGCGAGTTGAGCGGAGCCGTCGAAGATCGCGTTTTCCTGAACCTCAAGCGATCGCACCGTCCCATCTTTGCGAACCAATCTCTGGACGAATCGAGATTCGCACGGACCCGGTCCGGAATGGGCCTGGGTTGCCCGCTGAAGCATCCCGAGACGGCAGTGCTCGCGCTCTTCCGGCACGACAAAATCCGTGATGTGGCGGCCCATCATCTCGCGAGCGGACCAGCCGAGCAACGCACCTTCGGCCCGATTCACTCGGCGCAAAACACCGGACGGATCCATTTCGTGATAGGCGATCGGGGCGTCCTCGAAGAGTTTGCGAAACCGCTCTTTGCTTTCCTTAAGCGCCTGATCGCCTCGAATCTGGTAAGTCGCGTCCAAAGCGTGACCGAGAACCACGGGTCTCATGCCCTGCTCCTCGTACTTGACGTTTCGATACAGCCAAACGCGTTCCGACCCGTTCTTAGCACGCAGGCGCATATACCCTGAGTCTGAGGAATTGCGGCGGATCCGATCCAGGTATGCGTCGAACTCGGGCTGCACTTCGGGTGCGAGAAAATCCCTCAAATTGTGCCCGACTCCTTCACCGGCGGAGTAGCCCAGCGACTCGGCGGCCGCGGGGTTTACAAGCAGCAGGACGCCGTTCAAATCGTGCGAGCACATGAGTCCGAGGCTGTGTTCCACCAAGTAGTGGTACAGCTTGCGCTGCTGCTCGGATTCGGTGAGTTGCACGTCCTTGGCTTCGAGTTCGGCCAGATGACCGCGCATTGACTCAATATGCGTTGGCAACATTACACCATAGCCGAAGAAACTCAAATGAGGCCCCAGGCTTCTTAATTTGTCGGGTTCTAGAAATATGATAACCCGGATTAAAATCTACTTGTTGCGAATAAATCGACAAAGGTTATAAGATTTTGCGCCGTTCAGTTGCAGGAGATGCTATTCATTTTCCTAGTAGGCCCATCTGCGCTAGGTGCTTTAGCATGACGTCGCCCCCGGCTTGGCCCAGCGCCTCCTGGAAATGAGCACCCGCCTCGGACTTGTTGCCCAATTCACGCTCGAGTAAAGCCTGCCAGTACAACCGCTCCGCAGTCAGCCCCTGGACTTTTTCCAGGGCTTCATGCAGCCGGGCTTTCCCGTCCGCATCGATTTTCGAAGACGCCAGCGCCCCGTAGACGGACGTCTTCGCGATGCGGCCATAGCGCTTTCTTGCAGCCTTTTCGTCTTCGCAGGCGGACTCCACGCCTCCCAAGGCATACTGAATTCGCGCCGATTTCAACACGCTGCCAAAACCGTACATGGAGAAAGGCACGCTCTGAATCTCATCTCCGATCAAGCCAATCGCAGACAGCGCTTCGGCGCAGCGCTTACGGCGTGCAAACTCGAGTATGGCCTGCAGGCGCACTTCAATGAACGCCTCCCGAACCAGCTCGCTTTGTTTTTCCTTCGGAAAATTGGCTTCCGTAAACAGAGCAGCCGCGTCATTGATCCGACCCGATTCCAGCAGCTTCAAGGCCATCGACGCCGCTTCCTCCGGATTGGCTGGCTTCGGCATGCTTGGGTTGCTTCTTGCGGACTCCGCTTGAGCTTGAGGAACGCGCTTCACTTCTCGCGGCACCTTCGCCAGACTGGCCAAGTTCTCGCGCAACCCCGGAAATTCGCCGCGCAGTTTAAGCGCTTGCTGCCATTCACGCTCGGCTGGCTGAGCCATGCCCGCC
>JANXQZ010000033.1 GCA_025353235.1 Bryobacterales bacterium | reverse complement strand
GAACAGGCGCTCCAGGCGGCCGATTGGTCAGGCGGAAAATCCAAGCTCCAGCTGTCGTTCCGGGTGACCTCGGACAAGGAACTGCCAAGCTCAGATTTCGATTCGGGGGATATGATTCTTTTGGGCACGAAAGAGAGCAACCAGCAAATCGCGCGGCTTGATAAACTGCTGCCGCTATCCCTGAACGTCAGTGCTGCCGACTTTGGATTAGTCTTCATTTACCCCTTCCGCACGCATTACACGCTGGTCAACTCCGGCCTGCCTTGGTGGACCGGGGCTGAAACCGCCAAACGCGGCGGCTCGCCTTTTGCTCCCGAGAAGTTGCGCGTGCTGCAAACGTTCCCGGACTACATCCTGTTCAAAGGTTCGCTCGAAAATGTAATTGCGGAAGGAAGATTCACCCGCGAGTGGAAGCTTCCCGACGCAGACAGAAAGAAACTGAGAGACACCGGGGCGGTGGAGGTTAGACCATGAACGGCGAACAGTTTCGCGAGTACGGTCACCAAGTGGTGGACTGGATCGCCGATTACTTAGACCACACCCGAGATTACCCCGTCCTCTCGCAGCAGAAGCCAGGGGAATTGGTGGATCGACTGCCCCTCGTCGCGCCCGAGAAAGGCGAAAGCATGGACCTGATCCTGGATGACTTTCGCAAGCTGATCGTCCCCGGAATAACCCACTGGAACCATCCCCGCTTCTTCGCCTACTTCTCGATATCGGCATCCGCACCAGGGATTCTCGCCGAGATGCTGTGCGCTGCGCTCAACGTAAACGGGATGCTTTGGAAGAGCTCGCCGGCGGCTACCGAACTGGAGCAGGTGACTCTAAGCTGGCTGAGGCAATGGATCGGCTTGCCTGACGAGTTCTTCGGCATCATCTATGACACCGCCTCCATCAGCACCATGCATGCGATCGCGGCTGCTCGCGAGATGGCCGACCCGGATATTCGTCGCCGCGGCGGCACTGGCAGACTGGTCCTATACACTTCGGAGCATGCTCATTCCTCGGTAGAAAAGGGGGCGTTGGCGCTAGGCATCGGCCAGGAGAACGTGCGCAAAATCGGGGTGGATGCTGAGTTCCGCATGAACCCGGCTGCGCTTCAGAGCGCTGTGGAAAATGACAAGGCAGCCGGGAAGAAGCCCTTCTGCGTAGTGGCAACCGTGGGCACCACTTCTACTTCGAGTGTCGATCCCGTGCCAGCGATTGCGGACATCGCGGAGGCCACCGGCATGTGGCTCCACGTGGATGGGGCATATGGCGGTTCGGCCATGGTGGTTCCGGAATACCGGCATTATTTCGAGGCTGTCAATCGGGCGCACTCAGTGGTAGTGAATCCGCACAAATGGCTCTTCACGCCGATTGATGTCAGCGTTCTCTACACCCGCGAACCCGAGATTCTCAAGCGAGCTTTTAGCCTCGTGCCGGAATACTTAAAAACTGCCGAGGATCCACGCGCGCTAAATTATATGGATTACGGAGTACAACTCGGACGCCGCTTCCGTTCGCTCAAGCTATGGTTCGTCTTCCGGTATTTTGGCCATGAAGGCGTTGCGCACTTGATACGAAATCACGTTCAGTGGGCGGGGAAGCTTGCCAACATGATACGCGCGGACCCCGATTATGAAGTAGTGGCACCCACGCCTTTTTCATTGATCTGCTTCCGTCATCGAGCCTCCGACCAACATAACCGGGATCTGCTCGAAAAGCTGAACAAATCGGGGAAAGCCTTCCTCTCTCACACAGTGCTGAATGGGAGATACGTCCTGCGGCTGGCTATCGGAAATATAGCAACCACCTGGGAAGATTTAGAAGAGACCTGGCAACTGATTCAAGTATTGGGCAAAACGACATGATAGAATCTCGTATCCAGCCCGAACCTAATGCTTACTCCTAGTACGTACACAGCCGCTCTTTGGCTCATGATCCTGTCCATGCTGTGTTGGGGCTCGTGGGCCAATACATTCAAGCTAACTGGCAAGTGGCGCTTCGAGCTATTTTATTTCGATTATGCATTCGGCGTTTTGCTGGCAGCTATCGCGGCTGCACTCACGTTCGGATCCACCGGCGAAGGCTTTTCATTCCAGGACAATCTGATGATCGCCGGGAGGACTCAGATTGCGTACGCCTTGGGTGCTGGCCTGATTTTCAATCTCGCAAACATGCTGTTGGTGGCCGCCATTTCTATTGCAGGTCTGGCAGTGGCTTTTCCGGTCGGCATCGGGCTGGCTCTGGTAGTCGGCGTAATTTGGAATTATTTCCTCAGTCCGCAGGGCAATCCGATTCTGCTGACTCTGGGCGTGATTCTCGTGATGATCGCAATCGTGGTGGATGCCATGGCCTACTCCGCTCACGCTGCGAAAAGACGGAAGGGATCGAGGGGCGTCGGGCTTAAGGGAATTTTGCTGTGCCTGATCAGCGGTCTCTTGATGGGTTCGTTCTACCCGCTAGTCACGATGAGCATGCAGGGAGATATCCTTGCGCTTGGCCCTTATTCGGTGGCCTTCATCTTCGCCATTGGCGTGTTCGTATCCACGCTCGTCTACAACTTGTACTTCATGAATCTGCCCATTGAAGGCGAGCCCATTTCGCTGGCTGCCTACTTTCAGGGCAATCTGAAACAACACGGCCTTGGGATCCTGGGAGGGATCGTTTGGTGTACCGGGGCCATCGCCAACTTCGCAGCAGCGAGCACTCCTAAGACGGTGCAGGTTGGCCCTGCAATTAGTTACGCGATCGGCCAGGGAGCCACGATGATCAGCGCACTATGGGGCTTGCTGGTTTGGCGGGAGTTCGCGGGAGCGGTGCCGAGGGTCCGGTTGCTACTGGCCTGCATGCTGGTGTTCTTCGTGGGCGGGCTTACTTTGCTATCGCTGGCGCCCTTGTATGTGAAATAGCCACTCAACTAAAGGGATAACTCGATGGGGGAACCGCTCGCGCAACCCAGGATTTTCGCGGCTGACGCTTGGTTGGCGGCCACCTCGATAAAGCCCGAACTGCCCACGATGACAAGCAATTCGCCGGGGGCTCCTGCGGAGAACGTCGGCGCGAGTCCAGCCAGCTGTTGCAGTCCGACATTCAACTCGAAATGCCGAGTCCGCATGTCGGGGAATTCGTCAATATGCAGGTTGGTAATTAGGTTTCCGAAACGGTCCACTTTTAGGATCACGCCGGTCCAAGTGCGCTTGCCGGTACGGGTTGGCTGTCCAAGATTCAAGCGCAGATGATCCTCGATGCGTTTTCCGAAGCGGGCCGGAGGAATGCCCGCC
>JANXQZ010000016.1 GCA_025353235.1 Bryobacterales bacterium | reverse complement strand
CACATTCGACGCCATCACCAACATGCCGGGAATAGAAGTCAAAGGCAAGTCAAACTCACTATCCGGCCGAGTCGAACTCGTGCAGGAGGGGACCGAACTAGCTCTCCAGCGGCTTGAGGCTTCTCTACCCGTTAAGACTCTTCTAACCGGAATGAAGGTGCGGGACGAACACATGCGCAAGTACATTTTCACCAACGAAAGCGGGCAAGAGCCGGACCTTCGATTCACCGCCGATATGGGTTCGTGTCCGGCCAGCGGCGCATCTCATCAGTTCGCCTGCCGCTTGAACGGCAATCTAAGCATCCGCGGCCTTTCCCGCCCCATTGAGATTCAATTGCGAGTCAAGCAGCAGGGTTCGGCGCTGGCCTTTCGCGTGGAGGGCGATGGGGTGGTAAGAATGAGCGACTATGGCATCACTCCTCCATCCCAGTTCGGGGTGAAGCCTGCAAATGAGGTTAAATTCCACTTGGATTTCACGGGCAAAGCACAATGAGGATCTCAAGCTTGCTCTCAATCGCGGCTACGCTGCCTCTCGTATGGCTTGCTGAGAAACCAGCCAGCGCCCTCCCTACGATGATTCGTCTAGGCTATCCAAATTGTTCTTCGTGTCACATATCTCCGCAAGGCGGGGGATTGCTCAACCTATATGGGCGCGGGATCGATCGCGCACAGAGTCTCATCGGAGGCGAGTACGCACCGCTAGAGAATCCATTCATAGGATTTCTGAATGCCGAGGGACGCATTACACAGGACATTCGAACTGTGCTGCAGCAGCAGGATGTTTCGACAGATTCCAAGAGAGGGACTCAGGTATTCAGGAGCCGGTTCCTTTACCGGAATGCGACGGAACTCGGCAAGCGCTTTCGTTTCACAGCCACACTTACGGGCGAAAACACCAATGCCTTGCGGCCCGCGTTGCTTTATGAGCCGCCCACGAACTCGGCCCAGCTCTTCGTGAATACGGCTCTCTTGAGTTATCGCGCTCGGCCATCCCTTGAATTCTCAATCGGGCGAGACCAACTACCAACTGGTGTCAACATTGCAGATCTCTCGACGTTCGTTCGCTCGCGAAACCGGCTGGGATACTACGACGCGCCCACGCAGGCGAAGCTTTTCTGGTGGGGCAAGCGGTATCTCGTTACGCCTTATTTATTCGGGCCAGGAGGAAACGAGCGGTCTGGCCAGCACGAATCTGGCGGCGGCATGTTGGCGGAATTGGATGTCTTCGGCAAAGGGAGAACAGTCGTTGGAATGAATCTGCTGCGGGGCACTGCGGGCTTATCCGATCGAACCTTGATTGGTCCCTACGCCCGGTTAGGCTTTGGAAGGTGGGGCGTGCTAGCTGAGCATGACGTCACCGATCGCACTTTGAAGACAGGCACGTCCGCGTCGTTCCTGCAATCGGCAAGTTACGGCCAGGTGTTCTGGGCCGCACGAGAGTGGCTCGTGCCGTCTTTCATCGTGGAACGACTCCGTGTCGATCGCCCGTATCAGGAGCGTCTCGATGCGGCGAAAATCGAATTGAGCGCGCGTTTATCCAGCCAAGTCACGATCAGCGCCGGGCCTCGGATTCAGCGCGATGAACTCACCGGTCGCATCTCCCGCTCGGTCGTGTTCCAGGTCGCGATCAAGACCGTCCACTAGCGCGATACTATTGCGAGTCTCCAGTGGCCGCCACGTCCGCGGTCTCACCCCAAATATACGGTTCGTCAGAAGAAATCGTGGG
>JANXQZ010001183.1 GCA_025353235.1 Bryobacterales bacterium | reverse complement strand
TACGCAGGGGAACCTCGGGATCGAGTTGCTCGCGATTCTGGTCGAAGTATACGATCTTTAAGAGGTCGGCCCGCTTCACTTCGCCCGCGTCAGGCTCCACTTCCCCGGTGATCAGACGCAGCAGCGTGGATTTGCCGCTCCCATTCGGTCCTAGCAGGCCCAGTCGCGTGCCTGGAGAGAGCACGAACGAGAGATCGGCGAAGAGCTGCTTGCCACCGAGCGCTTTAGAAATTCCGACTCCCTCCACCAATCGTTTTGTGCGGCGTTCGGTTCCGGAGAAATCAATCGACGTGCCGCGCTTCGCGGTGCGCGAGGAAACATCGCTTAGCTCCTCGATCATCCTGCCCGCCGAGTCGATCCGCGCTTTGGATTTGGTGGTCCGAGCCTTGGGTCCGCGACGCAGCCACTCGATCTCCCGCCGCACTCTGTTCTCGAGCGACTCCTGATACTTAGCCTGCGCGTGCAGAAACTCATCCTTTTTTACCAGGAATTCGCTGTAATTCCCGTTCACATTGAAGAGTCCTTCCGGATAAACGCGACTGATCTCCATCATCCGGCTGGCCACGTTCTCTAGAAAATAGCGATCGTGGCTGACCACGATGGATGCGAAGGACGCGGACTTCAGCAACTTTTCGAGCCACAGAATTCCTTCTAGATCCAGGTGGTTTGTGGGCTCATCCATGACGAGCAGTTCGGGATCCTTCAGCAGCTCGACTGCAATGGAGAGGCGCTTCTTCCAGCCGCCCGACAAGGTGCGGACCATCACCGAGCTATCGTAGAATCCGACTCTGCCCAGCACCTCGTTGGAGCGCGCGATCCGCTCGGTATCGGACAGGTTGCCGGGGATATTCACGGCGTCGATTACCTGCTGAATCGAAGAGTCGGGAAGCTCCTCCCATTGCTGGGCAACGTAGCCGAGGCGCAGATTCTTGCGGGCTGAAACGATGCCGCTATCGGGTTCGATTAAACCGGCCAAAATGCGGAGAAGCGTGGATTTTCCCGAGCCGTTAGGGCCGATGAGACCAACGCTGTCCCCATCCGAAAGACCGAAGGAGATGTTCTCAAACAGCGGCTTCGCACCGAAGGTTTTGCTCACTGCTTGACAACCGAGGAGTAGGGGCATGCCTATGTTCGATTGTAACGGTCGGCCTCGGAAACAAAGCTTTGCCAAGCTGAGTCCATCAGGCATGGACAAACACGAGGAGATTAAGAAGCTGGCCGAGCTAATCAAGGACGTGAAGATCGCGATGCTGAGCACTGTCGATGAAGATGGAAGCTTGCGCAGCCGTCCGATGGCCACTCAGCAGGCTGAATTCGATGGCGATCTTTGGTTCTTCACCGACGGGCGTTCCCCTAAGATCGACGAGGTACAGAGCGAAGAGCACGTGAATCTCAGCTATGCGAGTCCGGAACATAGCCGCTACGTATCGGTGTCGGGAACGGCTAGGTTGATTCGAGATCGAGCGAAAGCGAAGGAGCTATGGAATCCGATTTACAAGGCTTGGTTTCCCGGCGGCCTGGACGATCCGAATTTGGCGCTTTTGAAAGTGAGCGTGCAAAAGGCGGAGTACTGGGATTCGCCATCGGGCATGGTGGTCCAGGCTATCGGCTTCGTCAAGGCGCTGGCGACGGGTAAACGCTACGAGGCCGGTCCGGGCGAGCACGAGAAAGTGGAGTTAGGAGATCTTGCGGGGCAGGCTGGCGTACGAGCTTAGGATTGTAGGAGTCCGCTGGAAGGCGATTCACTAGCGGGTGTGGCCATACGCGAGGAGGTCGACGAGCTTTTAATGGTAGATGTTTGCCTATAACGGCCCTCGATTTTTAGAATTATTTACAAGTTACAGAGCCAGGATTGGCCAAGGCCAATTAGTTTTTAGGCAGGCCAATCCTGGCTGCGACCGGCTTTCAGCCGACTCTCTCAGGGTACAAGACTCTCTGA
>JANXQZ010001163.1 GCA_025353235.1 Bryobacterales bacterium | reverse complement strand
CGCTCTTCCGTTGGCTAGTGAAAAAGCTGAGAGAGAGAAATACGGCAGCACTCATGTCAGTACTTGTAATCTGCCTGACTCTTGTGGTTCCGGCCATTTTCCTCGCTCAGGCCTTGGTTCATGAAGCGATACAGGGGATCGGCGCGATCTCTAGCCAGAAGGACCTCGGCAATGTGCGAAACGCGCTGGAGCACAGCGCTCTTTTCGGATCTCTGGTGCGCTGGCTTGATTCTCGACTGGACTTGGCCAAAGAAGCCGCGCAGCTTGCTCGAGGAACGATGCAGTGGCTCTCGAAGTTGACATCTTCGATTGTCAGCGGCTCCGCTTGGGCTATTACGCAGATCGCGACGATGATTGTCGTACTCTTCTACTTTCTTCGTGATCAAGAATCGATTCTCGTGAACCTCCGTTCGTTGGTTCCGCTGAGCGAAGAAGAGACCGACCGGTTGTTCGCTAGGATTACGGAAACCATTCGCATATCGCTTTACGGGAAGGTCGTGGTGGCTTGCATTCAAGGAGGTTTAGGAGGCTTGATCTTCTGGTGGCTCGATCTGCCCGCTCCCGCATTCTGGGGTTTTGTGATGGCTTTGCTTTCGGTTCTGCCTGTTTTAGGTGCGTTCGTGATCTGGGCCCCTGCGGCAGTTGCCTTGGCGCTGCAGGGCCAATGGGGGCGAGCACTTCTTCTAACCGGTTGGGGCATTCTAATCGTGCATCCGGTTGACAACTTCCTGGGACCCGTTTTGGTCGGAACCAAGCTTCACCTCCACACACTCCTTATCTTTTTCTCAGTGATCGGGGGACTCGCTGCATTCGGTGCGTCGGGAGTCGTGCTGGGGCCCGTCACTGTTGCAATCGCAGTCTCATTGTTCGACATCTGGCGGCGTAGACGCGAAGACAAACTTACGGCCGACTTGCGAGCTACGGCTTAAGGGGGTCCCTGGGTACAACGTCGCCCGTCGGATCGCTGTTGGTTAATGATCTCGGCAACGGATATAGGGTCGATCAAGAGAATCGGAAGCAGCGGATTCAAGAATAGGACCAGTAGCTGGAGTACTTTTGCGGCCTGTGCGAATGCTCCAGGTTGATTTAGGCCAAATCGAAGGATGTCTTTTGCCGGCTCCATTGACGTCAACCCTATTTCAGGATCGACCAGGGCGGGATGTGCTGGGGTTGGGTCACGGTGAAGAACGATCCCATTGAGAGCTATCGGCGATCAAGAATTGCCGGTGGGCAACACAACATCAGAGATCGTGTCGCCTTACGCCAAGCTGGAGTGGACTATCCTGCTCGGAACTCCGTTGGACGCCGCTTTTATGCCGGTTGTTCCAGACGACGATTGCGGACCTTGCGGCGTCTTTAATCACAAATCGACGCCGCTTATTATCTACTGTCCGAGCCGGATGTAAATAGTTCTACAAATACACATCGACACATGACCTTTCAACGCCGCTGCCGCTTCGAACACGTGCTGAATCGCGGGTTTTCCGCCATCATCTGCTGAATGCGCTTGCCGGCAAATACCCCGGAGCGGACCCACATTCGCGCGATCGATTTGAGCTTTTCGATATTCGAGAAGAGTAACCTCGGCTCGTTCGTGACTGTCATTTCACAATGGACCGATAAACATCTTCGGCAAGAAGCGCTACCGCAAGCAACGGCCACAATCTCGCAAGACGGTGGCCGTACTGGCTCAGTAGCATCATGATTGGGCTCCTTCTTCATCTGACAGACAAGCAAGTCGTTGACCATCGATCTTCCAAACGGGTTCTGTCGATAAAAATAACGTGCCCAAGCACATTGGCTCGGCGCCCACAGCGCTTGTTCGCGCGGTAGCGTGCGTGAAACGGCGGTCTTTGTTTTACGCAAGGGCTGATCGGGTGCGGGCAACGAGTGGCCCAGTAAGTGCCCGCTTAGAAGTAGAGGTGGTTATGACAGTGAGCGAGGTGATGACTAAGGATGTCAAAACGTGCCGCCCCGAAACACCGCTGGCGAACGTCGCGGATCTAATGTGCAGGTTGGACCTCAGCAGCATACCGGTTGTTGACTCAGGCGACCGGCTCATAGGGCAAATCACGCAACAGGATCTCTGCCGAGTTTTGGTAAAACCTGTCCCGGAAGTAGGGCGTTTAACTGCACGCGATGTCATGCAAAGCCATTATCAGTTATGTGCGCCCAATGACGATGTTCGCAGCGTGCTCAGATTAATGAGCGATCACCAGCTCCAACAAATTGCGGTCGTGAGCCAACGAGGAATGCTCTGCGGAATGCTTTCATTAAGCGACTTGGTCCTGAATGCGAGGCATGATGCGACGGGGAGTACACCGTCCGTCCTGGAAGTAATGAGTACGATGCGCGCGATCTCCTCCCGCCGGTGCAGTGCCCAGAGGTTACGGACAAAAGTAGGCGCACGGTGAAATAACTGATCGCGTTAGCAACCTTGCTCGTGATCGCTAATTCGGGCGTAAGGAGAGCCCTCCCGAACCAATATCCGTGCTTACCCAGGCACCCCTGACATCACCCGATTCGTTGCAATACCTCCAAACATCCGGCGCAGCGGCAGCGCGCTCGTTTACATAAAACGCGCGGGGGCATCACAAATCTTGTTGAAAAGCAGTGTCCAATCGATGCAATCTAGCGAATCTGGCTTTCTGCGATCGGGCGGGACGTTTCCGCCTCGCGGCTGTATACGCGAGTTTTTTGAGCACTCCGATTGAGCACCCAGTGAGTTTGAGGCATTTGACCCAGTTGGGTGACGGAACGCACTCCCGACACCAGCAAGACCCTGGACCGTCACCGACTTGTCTGCGGAAGGCAAAGTGCCCTTAACAAAACGACCTTGAGACAAGGCGAACGTGATCGCATGGAGGTAAGTTTATGCGAGTGAAGGATATTATGACGACGCATGTTGCGTGCTGCAACCCAGCAACGAATTTGGCCGCAGCCGTAGAAATGCTTTGGAGTCATGACTGTGGAGCGCTTCCCGTGCTTGATGACGTTGGGCGCGTTATCGGCATTGTGACAGACCGCGATCTCTGCATCGCTCTCGGCACCAGAGACCGTAGGCCCTCCGAGTTGACCGTCGAAGATGTGATGCAGCCCGCGCTCATAAGATGCGACCCCGAGGCTGAAATCCGGAGCGCACTCGATAACATGGGTGCGGAGAAGATTCGCAGGCTTCTGGTTGTTGACGCCACTCAAACTCTAAAAGGCATCTTGTGCATGAACGATATTATTCTGCACAGCAAGAGGAGTGGCAATGGCGTCAGCTATGAGCAGGTGATGGAAACATCGAAAGCGATTTGCGCCCACCCAGACGCCACGCAGGCTGAGAAATCGCTGGCAGTCATCGAAACACAGCGCGCGTTAGTCGCGTGCGCTTGACCGTCGACCGAACAGAAGAGCTTGCCGGGATGCCGACTCGTAAGGGGAACCCGCTTCGCCCGGTGCTCTGCATACTTCTTCTCACTTGCGGTCTTGGCTGCGGCGAAGACGTGGCTTTCGTCCACGTGACTGTGATTCCCATGGATCGAAATCACGTGCTCGCGGATCAGACCGTACTTGTAACGGGAGATCGAATTCGAAAGATCGGGCCGACGGCCGAGGTTCTCATCGGAGCCGGAACCAAGCGCATTGATGGGAGCGGTACGTTCTTGATTCCCGGCTTGTGCGACATGCACGTGCACTTCTCGTTACCAGCACTTCACCCTCATTCATACGAGTCGATGAACGAGAGGTTCGCGCTCCA
>JANXQZ010001059.1 GCA_025353235.1 Bryobacterales bacterium | reverse complement strand
TCGAAGGTGTTGAAAATTAGTAGGAGCCGGCTGGAAAGCCGGCTGCAGCCAGGATTGACTGCCCCACAACGCAGCCTAGCCGCAACCAAAGAAATTAGGATGAGGTGGTACAACGCAGCCTAGCCGCAACCAAATTCGTCGAGCGCGGGGAAGAAATCAGAATGAGGTAGTACAACGCAGCGTTTGCTGCGGACTGAGAAGAAATAACCTCAAATAGAGGGAGCTCGCCTCAGTTAGCGACTGCACGGGCGCAGTGAGATGCTCGATCCACTTCACGGTACCATCGCCATGCGGTACTCACGATGGTTTCGAGCGAAGAGTATTCCGGCACCCACCCAAGCACTTCGCGAGCGCGCGATGGATCCGCCACCAACGCTGGCGCGTCCCCGTCTCGCCGTGGTCCGTAGTTTATTGGTACTGCCAAACCTGCTTGCTGCTCGACAGCCCGGATCACTTGACGCACTGAGTGGCCGATGCCGGTGCCCAGGTTAAGCGTCAGAGATTCGCCGCCGTCGAGCAAATGCTTTAGCGCCCGAAGATGTCCGTCGGCAAGGTCGGTGACGTGCGTATAGTCGCGGATCGCCGTGCCGTCGGGCGTGGCGTAATCCGTGCCGAAAATCCGGAGCGGCTTTCCTCCCAGGGCCGCTTGGATCGCCAACGGAATCAGGTGGGTCTCTGGATCGTGGAGTTCCCCGAGTTCGCCCTCCGTGTCGGCTCCGGCCGCATTGAAATAGCGAAGACAAATGGATTGCAGGCCGTAGGCAGACCCGTACCAGCGCAAGACTTTTTCCAGGAACAACTTGGTTTCCCCGTAAGGGCTTAACGGGGCAGTCGCGCGATCCTCTCGGATGGAAATGGACTCTTGCACGTTCCCATAGACGCAGCAACTAGAGGAAAACACGACGCGCCGGATTCCGGCATCGACAATCGCATCGAGGAAGCAAATCGAGTCTGAGACGTTATTGCGAAAGTACTTGCGCGGGTTCTCCGTGGACTCGCCCACATACGCTGCGCCAGCAAATAGGATCGCGCCGATAGGTTGGTGTTGCTCGCTGATCCTTCCGATTAATCTGGAGTCTGCAATGGAACCTTCGTAGAAGGGTCCGAAACGCAGCGCAGCGCGATTCCCCGTGGAGAGATTGTCGAGCACAACCGGTACGATTCCAGCTTGATAAAACAATTTGGCCGTATGGCTCCCGATATACCCGGCACCGCCCGCGATTAGAACTTTTGGAAACGAATATGTTTCAGGCACAATTTGTCATCACGGGTTAAGGCAGTGCGCTCCGTTTGGCGTCCGAGCCGAACTGGCGATCCCACAGCATGCGAACATTGCGTAGGCCCATCCACATGGCCGGCATCGGATCATCCAGCGCGAACACCCCGGTCTCGGCTACTCCGCGATGAGACAGAATCCAATCTTTGAATGCCAGCTTCCCGTCGCGAAAATAACGCATGCTCGATATAAGATCGACA